>JAFEBC010000158.1 GCA_018266095.1 Deltaproteobacteria bacterium | reverse complement strand
GAGGTCGGGCGCGGGCAGGGGGACGCCCGCGCGCAGGTTGATGGTGTGGCCGTAGGCGCCCAAGAGCTGGTTGGCGGCGATGGCGAGGCCCTGCACCAACGGGTCGGTGGCGCCGGTGAGCACGAGCGCGCGCTCGCCCGCGGAGAGCAGCTCTGCCGCGAGCGTGTCGAGCGCGGCACCGAGCCGGGCGGGCTCGGTCAGCTTGGGGAGCGCGGCGACGAGGTCGGCCTTCGCGGGGTGCTGCGAGCGGGCCGCGAGGCGGCGCACGAGGCCCGTCAGCGCAGGCGCGAGCTCCGAGGGCGACACCGCTTCGCGGCGATCGGCGTTGGCGCCGGTGAGCGAGAGCGCGGGCTCGAGCTGCCAGTGGCGGCGCGCGAGGTCGAGCAGGGGCGGCGATGGATGGGCCTCCTCGCCCTCGGCGCGGGGCACCTCGGGCAAGGCGCGGCCCTTGGACCAGTCGCGCGCGAAGGCCACGGGCGCGACGTAGGTGCCGAGGAAGTCGCACGCGAACGACGCGATCACCCGCGCGCGATCGAGGTGGATGGCCGGGAGCGCGCGCACCCCGAAGGCCGCCTCGTGGGCCTGCGCCAGGGCCATCTGCTCGCCGGTGGCCTCGAAGCGCACCACCTTCGCGTCCCAGGCCGACACGAAGCCCGCGAGCGCCGCCTCGAACGTGGGCCCGCTGCGCGCGGGGGCGATCACGCGGATGGCCTTGCCGTCCTTGCGCGCGGCCTGCAGCCCGTCGCGCACGCCTTGATCCAGCGCCGTCCAGCTCGAGGCCGCGCCGCGATCGAGCGGGCCCCGCGCGCGGCTCGCGTCATAGAGCGAGAGGATGCTGGCCTGGCCCACCGCGCACACGCCGCCCTGCGAGACGGGGTGCTTGGGGTTGCCCTCGACCTTGATGGGCCGGCCGTCGCGGGTCTTGTAGAGGACGCCGCACTGCGCGTCGCAGCCGCCGCACGCGCTCGCGTACCAGAGGGCCGAGCCGGGGATGACGCCGTCGGGCTCCGACTGGTACGGCAGCACCTTGGCCACCGGCGCGCGCTGGCAGGCCGCCATGCCCGCCGCCGCCGCCGACAGGCCCATCAGCTCGAAGAAGCCGCGCCGGGTGACGCCCTCCTTCTTGCGCAACTGCACCAGCACCTCAGGCGCCCGCTCCGGGGCCTCGCGCACCGGGAGCTCCTCGCGGAACTCGCGCTGCGTGAGCGCGACGGTCTGCGGCTCGCCTGCGCGCTCCTCGAGGGACTGCCACTGCTTGGAGTCGTCGCGATCCATGGGGCCCTTCATCGGTGGCACGCCGAGCAATCGGTGGGGGGCGCGAGCTTCTTCCCGGGCTGCGGCTCGGCCAGCGTCTTGCGGTGGCAGTCGAGGCAGAAGCCCATCGTCATCGTCTCGTGCTGCTGCACGCGCGCCATGGTCTCGACCGGGCCGTGGCAGGTCTGGCAGGCCACCTCGGCGGCGACGTGGTTCTGGTGGCTGAACCAGGCGAAGTCGGGCAGGCGGTGCACGCGCACCCACTCGATGGGCACGCCCGCGGCGACGGCCTTGGTCAGCTTCTGGATCTCGGGCGAGCCCGGCTTCACCTGCGTGTGGCAGCCCATGCAGACGCTCGCGGGCGGCACACCGGCGTGGCGGCTCTGCGAGGCGCCGAAGTGGCAGTACTGGCAGTTCATCTTCAGCTCGCCGGCGTGGAGCGCGTGCGAGAAGGCGATGGGCTGCGCGGGCTCGTAGCCCTGCTGCGTGAGGAAGCCGTTGTCGCAGGCGGCGCAGGCCAGCAGGCAGAGCGCGCCCAAGGAGACGACGCGGTTCATCGCGCGACCTCGGTGGCCGGCGGGCGCGCGAGGCGCAGGGGCGCTCGGAGCTGCCGCGGCAAGGTGGTGAACGGCAAGAGGCCCAGCGCGACGAAGCCGCAGACGAGGTGCGCGCGCGGCCAGAAGCCGAGCGCCGCCAGCGCGGTGGTGTCGGGCTGCAGCCGCAGGAGCGAGTACAGATAGGGGACGACGGCGCGCGCGTACCAGGCCGAGCCCCAGCGCGCGCTCAGGGCGCAGGCCACGCCGGCGAGCGCGGCGCACACGAGCGCGGCGCAGGCGGCCAGCTCGATGGAGGTGGCGAGCGTGGCCGGACCGCGCGCGCGGCGCACGGTGAGCAGCACGGCGCCGCTCAGGAAGACGAGCCCGCCTGCGAAGCCGATGAGCTCGATGAGGAGGACGCCGGCCGGACGCGCCAGCGCCGCGCGGAACACGGGCGGCGCCAGCAGCGGCACCAGGTGGAGGAGGCCGATCACGATCGCGCCCGCGGCCAGGGCCGAGCTCGCGAAGGCCTTGCGCTCACTCGACAGCGGCGCACCCTCGGCCGGCTCGGCGAGCGCACCTTCCCGGCGCGCGCGCCACAGGAGCGCGGGCAAGAGTTGGCCCACGGCGATGTACGGCAGGAGCACGAAGAGCAGCACATCCGTGAGCGTCATGACCGGTCCCTCACGCGCGCGCTCCACACCATGCCCACCGCGCCCAGGCTGGCCACGGCGGCGAGGAAGCCGAGCTGCACGAAGTCGTCGCGCGAGGGCGGGCGCGAGCCGTCGCGGGCCAGGTCGGCGAAGTAGCCGCGCAAGGCGAACTTCTCTGCGTCGGTGGGCCCGTTGGCGCCGTAGGCTGCGCGCTCGAGGGCGGCGGCGCCGATGGCCTCGTTGAGCGGGCCGTCGTGCAGGCGCGCCCAGGCGAAGGTGAGGTCGCCGCCCACCATGCCGCGCGTGATGAGGCTGACGCCGCGCGCGCTGTGGCACTCGATGCAGGCGGGGCCACCTTTGCTGAAGTGCGCCTCGCCGGTGAAGAGGGCGCGGCCGAGCGCGATCTCCTCGGGGGTCGCGTCGAGGCCGAGCTTGGGGCCGGAGCTCGGGTGGCAGCCCTTCTTGGCCGTGCAGGCCGCGAAGAACTCGAGCAGCGCGGCGATCTCCGCGTCGGCGAGGTTCTGGTCGGGCATGCGCACGCCGTTGAACTTCTTGAACAGCGCCGCCGCGGTCGGGTCGCCGGAGTCGATGAGCTTGCCGGGGCCGCGCAGGAACTGGCCGATCCAGGGCAGCGCGCGCCGGTCGGTGACGCCGAGCAGATCGGGGCCGACCTTGTCGCCCTCGCCGAGCGTGTGACAGCTCGTGCAGCGCTCGCCGAAGAGGCGTCCGGCAGGGGTGTCTTCGGGCGCAGGATCGGCGGCCCGCGAGGCTGGGGCCGCGAGCAGCAGCGCGGCAGACAGCGCGCCCAGGGTGCGCGAGGCGAGTGCTGCGCGGGCTCGTCGACTTCGCATGCGCGATCGCTCCAAGCGGCTGTGCGGGCTGCCGCGCCTCGAGGCAGAGCAAGAGGCAGGCCAGCGCGCGATCGGGCCGATCAGTGGCACGCGTGCGCTCCGTGGACGGCGAGGGCGCGATAGACGACGACGGCCGCGGCCAGCGCAGGGACGGCGCGGCGGAGCACCTGGGCGAGCCGGCCGGGCCGCAGCAGGAGATGACGCAAGTGGAGCTGGGCCGCGAGCAGCGCGGGGATCGCGCCGAGGGCGAAGGCGCCCAGGAGCAACGCGCCGGTCGCGGGCGAGCCGGTGGCGGCGGCCGCGGCGAACAGTCCATAGAGGAGGCCGCACGGCAACAGCGGCGTCAGCCCGCCGAGCACGAACGCGCGCGCGGAGTCCGGCAACTTCTGCGCCGACAAGCCCGCGCGGCGCACGATTTGCGCAAGCCCAGGGATGGGCGGGAGCCGCTTGCCGAGCTCGAACGCGCCCGCGAGCAGCGCGAGCGCCAACAGCCACGGCGCCACCGGCGCGAGGTGCACCGACAAGAGCCCGCCCGCGCCCTCGCCCAGCCCGCCCAGCAGCGCGCCGGTGAGCGTGTACGAGAGGATGCGCGCGAGGTGATACGCGCCGATGGTCCGCGCGCGCGGTGCCGCTCCGCCCGCCGCGCACGCGAGCGGCCCGCACATGAGGAAGCAGTGCAGGCTGCCCGTGAGGCCGACCACGAGCGCGCCCACGGCCGCGGGCCACGTGTCGAGCTCTCCGAGCTGGAACAGGTCGGTCACGCGACCCCGAACAGCAATCGGCATGCCGGGTGCAACACTGGCTCGTGTGCGCACCCCAGACCAACGGTCCTGCCTTCATTGCCAGAGCCCGATCCCGCCCGAGTCCGCGGACGCGCGGTTCTGCTGCGCAGGCTGCGAGACCGTCCACGGCCTCCTGGTCGACGGTTCGCTCACCCGCTTCTACGACCTCGCCCGCGGCCAGGTGCTGCCCGTGGGAGAGACGCCGCGCAGCCACGGTGACGCCTGGCTCGAGGTGGCGCTGGGCGAGGCGGAGCGGCGGCCGGGCGCGCTGTGTTCGCTCGAGGTGGACGTGCAGGGCCTGCAGTGCGCGGCCTGCGTGTGGCTCATCAGCGAGCTGTTCAAGCGTCGCCCGGGCGGCGCGTCGATCACGGTGAACCCGGCGGTGGGCAAGGCCCGGCTCACGTACCAGCGCGGCGCCTGTGACGTGCGCGCGTTCGTGTCCGAGGTCGAGCGCTTCGGCTACCAGCTCGGGCCCAGCCGCAAGGGGCGCGCCGTGCCCTCGCGCGATCTGGTGGTGCGCCTGGGCGTGTGCGTGGCGGCCACCATGAACGTGATGCTGTTCTCCATCTCGTTCTACTTCGGCCTCTCGCCGCAGGACGCGGACACCTTCCAATTGTTCTCGCGGCTCTCGCTGGCGCTGGCGACGGGCGTGGTGCTCGTGGGCGGCTGGCCGTTCTTCAAGGGGGCGGCGCTGGGGCTGCGGCGCGGGGTGGCCCACCTGGACCTGCCCATCGCGCTCGGCATCCTGCTCGTGTTCGGCGTGTCGGTGCAGCAGACCACCGCGGGGCGCGGGAACCACGCCTACCTCGACACGCTCTGCACCTTCGTCACGCTGATGCTGGTGGGCCGCTGGCTGCAGCGGCGCGTGCTCGATCGCAACCGGCAGTTCCTGCTCGAGGACGGCGGCGCCGACGGGCTGCTCGTGCGGCGGCGCGAGCCGAGCGGCGTGATCGCGGTGGTGCCGGCGCCGCGCGTGAGCCAGGGCGATCACCTGCTGCTCGCGCCCGGTGAGCTCGCGCCCGTCGACGGCGTGCTGGAGAGCGAGCAGGGGAGCTTCTCGCTCGATTGGATCACCGGCGAGCCCTACGCGCGCGAGCTGGCGAAGGGCGCCGAGGTGCCCGCTGGTGCCTTCAATGCGGCGCGCACGGCCGCGTGGGTGGTGGCGCGGCAGCCCTTCGCGGAGTCGATCCTGCCGTCGCTGCTCACCGCCAACGCGCAGCGTGGAGGCGCGGGCGCGTTCTTCGAGCGGCTCGCGCGCGGGTATGTGCTGGCGGTGCTGGCGCTGGCGTCCCTGGGCGGCCTCTTGTGGCTGCACGCGGGGCTGACGCGGGCCATCGACGTGGCCGCGGCGGTGCTGGTGGTGACGTGTCCGTGCGCGATCGGGCTCGCGCTGCCGTTGGCGCAGGAGCTCGCGCTGGCGGGGCTGCGCAGGCAGGGCGTGCTCGTGCGCAGCGGGGAGCTCTTGTCGCGGCTCCTGCGCGTGCGCACGGCCGTGTTCGACAAGACGGGCACGCTGACGCTCTCGCGGCGCGAGCTCTTGGAGCCCGGCGTGCTGTCCGCGCTCTCTCCCGAGGAGCGCGACGCCGCCTACACCATGGTGGTGCGCAGCACGCACCCGGTGAGCCGCTGCCTCGCGCCCGCGCTGGAGCGGCTGGGCGCGCGCTCGCCGGCAGAGGCGGTGGTGCACGAGGTGCCGGGCAGCGGCCTCTCGTACCAGCGCGGCGAGCACCGCTATCGCCTGGGCCTGCCCTCGTTCGCGGCGCCGCAGGTGCACGGCCTGCACGAGGAGCGCACCACGGTGTTCTCGCGGGATGGCGTCGTGCTCTCGCGCTTGGAGACCCGCGAAGCGGCCCGTCCTGGCGCGGTGCGCAGCCTGCGTGAGCTCAGCGCTCGGGGCCTCTCGGTGTGGCTCGCCTCGGGCGACTCCAAGGAGCGCGTGCGCGCCTTCGCCGCGCAGCTCGAGGTGCCGTCCACCCGCGTCCTGGCCGAGCAGACGCCCGCAGACAAGGCCGCCGCTGTGCGCAGGCTCTCCGCGGACGGCGGCGTGCTCTTCGTGGGCGACGGCGTCAACGACAGCCTGGCCTTCGACGAGGCCCTCTGCACCGGCACGCCCGCCCTCGACCGCCCGGTGCTGCCCGCCAAGTCCGACTTCATCCTCCTGGGCGAGGACACGAGCGGCCTGCCCGCGCTCTTCGCCGCCGCCCGCGAGCACCGCCGCGTGACCCGCCAGGTGCTGGCCCTCGCCTTCGCCTACAACGCGGTCGCGCTCACCATCTCCCTCGCCGGCCTGATGACGCCGCTCGCCGCCGCCATCGCCATGCCCACGAGCTCCATCTCCATCCTGCTGTGGGTGGCGCACGCAGTCGGCGGGTCCCGCGGCTCCCCTTCGCTTCCGGCCCGGGACCTGCAAGGGGCCCATGCATGAACGTGCTCACGCTCCAGGTCTTCGTCAGCTTGATGCTGGTCGCAGGCTCGGTGGCCGCCCTCGTGTACAGCGTCCGCCTCGCCGACCACGAGCACGCCGACCGCCTCTCGCTCCTCCCGCTCGACGACGACGACGCGCGCAAGTCCTGCGTGCCCCCCGCAAACGCTGCGCAAGCCATCCCGCCCGAGAGTCCCTAAGTGGAACAGCGACGCATCGAATTCGACGACGGCATCGTCCGCCTCTTCATCGCCGCGGCCGTGATCTTCGGCATCGTGGGCATGCTGGTGGGCGCGCTCGCCGCCACGCAGCTCGTGTGGTGGCAGGCCAACCTGGGCGTGCCGTACCTCGTCTTCTCCCGCATCCGCCCGCTGCACACGAACGCAGTCATCTTCGCCTTCGTGGGCAACGCCATGTTCGCCGGCGTCTATTACTCGACGCAGCGGCTCTGCAAGGCGCGCATGGGCTCGGACCTCCTGAGCCGCGTCCACTTCTGGGGCTGGCAGCTCATCATCGTCGCCGCCGCCGTCACGCTGCCGCTCGGCATCACCACGTCCAAGGAGTACGCCGAGCTCGAGTGGCCCATCGATCTCGCCATCGCCGTGGTCTGGGTGGTCTTCGCGGTCAACTTCTTCTGGACGCTCGCCAAGCGCAAGGAGCGCAACCTCTACGTCGCGCTCTGGTTCTACATCGCCACCATCATCACCATCGCGGTGCTGCACATCGTCAACTCGTTCGAGCTGCCGGTCTCGCTCACCAAGAGCTACAGCATCTACGCCGGCGTGCAGGACGCGCTCGTGCAGTGGTGGTACGGGCACAACGCGGTCGCCTTCTTCCTGACCACGCCCATCCTCGGCATCATGTACTACTTCATGCCGAAGGCGGCGGAGCGCCCGGTGTACTCGTACCGGCTCTCCATCGTGCACTTCTGGGCCCTGGTGTTCATGTACATCTGGGCGGGCCCGCATCACCTGCTCTACACGGCGCTGCCGGAGTGGGCGCAGTCGCTCGGCATGGTGTTCTCGATCGCGCTGTGGGCGCCCTCCTGGGGCGGCCTCATCAACGGCCTCCTCACGTTGCGCGGCGCCTGGGACAAGCTGCGCACGGATCCGGTGATCAAGTTCTTCGTCGCCGCGCTCACGTTCTACGGCATGTCCACGTTCGAGGGCCCGCTGCTCTCGATCAAGAGCGTCAACGGCCTCGCGCACTACACGGATTGGATCGTCGGGCACGCGCACTCGGGCGCGCTCGGGTGGAACGGCTTCATGGCCGCCGGCACGTTCTACTGGATGGTCCCGCGCCTCTACGGCACGCAATTGCACAGCAAGCGCGCGGCCGACCTGCACTTCTGGCTCGGCACGGCTGGCATCATCCTCTACGTGGTCGCGCTCTGGGTGGCCGGCATCACGCAGGGCCTGATGTGGCGCGCGCTCACGCCCGACGGCTCGCTCTTGTACCCGTCGTTCGTGGAGACCGTGATCGCCATCCGGCCGCTGTACGT
>JAFEBC010000157.1 GCA_018266095.1 Deltaproteobacteria bacterium | reverse complement strand
TGTTGTAGGCGCCCTCGGAGTAGCGGTGCCACGAGCTCTCGGCGAGCGGATCGGCCTGCGTGCGCGCCGCGCCCGGGACGCGCTCCAGGTCGAACGGATCGAACACCGGCAGGTGGACGTCGAGGAGCTTCTCCAGCTTGCTGCGCTCGCGCGTCGGGCCGGCGCGGATCATGCGCGTGTCGTAGAGCTCGTTGAGGCCCTCGTCGAGGAACGGCTCCTCGAACTCGTTCGAGGCCAACAGGCCCATGAAGTAGCCGTGGCCGAACTCGTGGATGGTCACGTAGCGCACCACCGCCGGGTACGGGCTCGCGTCGGTGGTGAAGAAGGTCTCGTACTCCATGCCGCCCGACTCGCCCGCGTTGTACGGCGGCAGGACGGCGACCACGCGCTTGTAGGGATAGGGCCCGAGCTGCTCGGAGAAGTACTTGAGCGACTCGATGGTGGACGCGAGCGCGACCTCGCCCGAGGCGCGGTACTCCTCGGGGAAGAGCACGCGCACCTGCACGTGCGGGCTGCCGGGGCCGTCGTACGAGCCCTCGATGGGCGCCGCGTAGCCGTCCCAGGCGGTGAAGACGGCGTCGTGCACGTCGTCGGCGCGGAAGGTGTGCACGGTGCCCTCGGGCGTGTCCTTGGGCGCGCCCACCGGCAGGCCGTTGGCCTCGACGGTGTAGCCCTTGGGCGCGGTGACCTCGAGGTCGTAGCTGCCCCAGTCCGCGTAGAACTCGCTGTTCAGGTGGAACTCGTGGCAGTTCCAGCGCGCGGTGGTGGCGCCGCGCTCACCCGGCAATTCCAGCACGCCGATCTTGGGGAACCACTGCCCGACCAGGTGGTACTTGCCGAACCAGCCGGTGCGGGCGATGACGCGCGGGAGCTGGTCGTGGAAGGCGATCTTGAGCTCGACGGTCGCGCCCGGCGCCACGGCCTCCGGCAGCTCCACGCGCAGCACGCTGCGATCGGTCGACGGCCCGCCGTCCGGGTGCACGAAGTTCATGCGCGCGGCCTTGTCGCCCTGCATGACGGAGCTGACGTCGATGTAGCCCCACTCGCCCTTCTTGGTCTCGACGCCGCTGCGGAACGAGCCGTACTTGGCCTTCTCGCGCATCCACGTCGAGTCGGGGTTGGTGAAGCCGTTCAAGTAGAGATGGAAGTAGAGCGTGCGCACGGGCTGCGCGCTGCGGTTCCTCCAGCGCAAGGTCTCCTGGCCCTCCAGCGTGTGCGCGACCGGATCGAGCCTGGCCTTGAGCGAATAGTCGGCCACGTGATCGGCGAGCGTCGGCTCCTTGCCCGTGCGCGGCCCGCCGAAGGCCTCCGGCGACGAGGGCGCGCGGATCATCTGGAAGTCGGCCCCCATGAGCGGGATCTCGGCGGGCGCGGTGTCGATCACGGGGAGCGCCACCGCTGGGCTCTGGGTCTCGGCCGGGTTCTGGCGCGGCGCCGTCGGGGTGGGCGGCTGTGGGCGCTGGGCCGGACGGGTGGCCGAGCGCTCGTCGGCGAGCGCGTGCGCGGCCTGGGCGACGAAGGCGCACGAGAGCGCGATCGGGAGGAGCTTGGAGGAATGCATGGCGTTCCTTGTCGCCTGCCCTGAGGGCCTAGGCAAGTGCAGACCTGTACGCCGGATCAGGCTCGGGCTTTCAGGCGTGTTGCGGCCTGCGCCGGGCCTGTTGCGCCCGCATGACGCGCGGATCGCGACACAAGTCACCGATCCCACCCGTGTTGTGGTTCGGTTTCGCAGCGGCGCGAGCAGAAGCGCGAGGAGCGCCGGGAGCACGAGAAGGAGGAGCGCCGGGAGCACGAGAAGGAGGAGCGCCGGGAGCACGAGAAGGAGGAGCGGCACGGGCACAAGTAAGCCGCTGATCTTCTTGATGGTTTTAGGCTGCCGGGGCCCGACTGTTGGACACTTGTCGGTTGCGCGCGTGCCCCCGGATTTGCTAGGGGGCGCGCGTACATGAGCTTCGATCCTCCCCAGGACAGTCCTCGGCCGGCGCTCGAGACCATGCTCTCGCTCACGCCGGGTGCAGCGAACCGTGAGCCGCCCACCCTCCCCGCGCGCGCGCGGCTGCCCGAGCGCACGCGGACGATCGCGCCGGAGCCGGCGTGGGCGCGCAAGCACCTCGGACCGGTGCTGGCGGGCCTGCTCTTGGCGGTGACGCTCTCGGCGTGCGGAGGAACGGCGATGAACTCGGGGCCCGACGCGGGCGACGGCGCGGACGATTCGCAGGAGCTGTCGAACCCCACCACGACGCTCAAGGTCCACTACCCGAGCGGGTCGGCGCCGCAGGGCCTGGCGGTGCGCGGGAGCGCGGCCAAGCTCAACTGGTCTGCCGGCAAGGCGATGACGGCGCAGGGCGCGGACACGTTCGTGTTCACCACGCGCTCGCTCAAGTCGGGCACGCTGGAGTGGAAGCCGCTGCTCGGCGACCAGGCCTGGAGCAAGGGCCCGAACTACACGGTGCAGGCGGGCGGCACGTCCGAGGTGTGGCCGCACTTCGTCAGCGATTCGGGGACGGTGGAGCGCGTCGACAACTGGTGGTCGAACGGGCTGCAGGACAGCCGGCCGCTGTGGATCTACAAGCCGCCCTCGTACGCGGAGCAGACGGGCGAGCGCTTCCCGGTCGTGTACATGCACGACGGGCAGAACCTCTTCGACCCGGCCTACTCCTTCGCGGGCGTGACCTGGCAGGTGGCCGAGGCGATGAACGCGGGCGTGGCCAACGGCACGATCCGCGAGGCCATCGTCATCGGCGTGGGCAACACCAGCGACCGCATCTGGGAGTACACGCCCTCCGACGGCGGCTACGGCGGCGGCGGCGCGCAGCAGTACCTGAGCTTCTTGATTGATGAGCTCAAGCCGCAGATCGACCAGAACCTGCGCACGCTCACCGACCGCGGGAACACGGTCATGATCGGCTCGTCCTTGGGCGGCCTGATGTCGGGCTGCACGGGCGTGTGGCGGCCGGACGTGTTCGGCGTCGTCGGCCTGATGAGCCCGTCGACGTGGTGGGACAACACGCTGCTCATCTCGATGGTGCAGAACAACGCCGCCGCGCAGGTGAAGCCGGTGCGCGTGTACGTGGATTCGGGCAACGCCGGGAACAGCAACGACGACGTGGACAACACGACCAAGCTCGCGGGCGTCTACGCGGCGCAGGGCATCCCGACGCAGCACGTGATCGGCAATGGCGACACGCACACGGAGAGCTCGTGGGCGCGGCGGCTGCCGGGGGCGCTGCGGTTCTTGTTGGGCGCACGATAGACGAGCGCAAGCGCGGAGTGCTTAGCGGAGCGCGTCCACGCGCTGGTCGCGCAGGAACGGGCGATCGAGCTGCTCCGAGAGAAGCTCGAGATCCGCGGCGCCGACTCCCGCCTTCTTGAAGTGCTTCCTCCAGTCATTCACGGCCTTGGCCACGGTGCGGACCTCGGCGCGCGCGGCGGCCGGCTTCAACGCGAACTGCTCGCACATCGACAGCGCGTTCTCGAGAGTTGAATCGGCCTCGTGCAGTCCCACGCGCATCTGCTGGTAGCCGAGCGCCTGGCCCGAGGGGAGGACGTCGAACGCCGGCGAGAGCTCGAGCTGGCCCGTGTCGTCGACCAGCAAGGCGTGGTTCTTCTCGTGGTCGTCGGTGTTGTCGATGAGGATGTTGAACACCATGCGGCGGAAGAGCTCCTTCATCTGCGTACGATCGCGGTCTCCCTTGGCCACGCCACGGCGTCTCAGGAGCTGCGCGAGCTCTGGGTAACCGAAGCGTTCACCTGCGGCTTTGAGAGCGACGCTCGCGGACAGCGCGTGGAGGCGGCGCGCTCCGACGCGGTCGAAGCGCCGGACGGCGACGGCGTGACCATCGACGAGGCGCAGGGCGCGAGTCTCTGCCACACGGATCCCGGCGTGCACGGCGAGCGTCATCGCCGCGTGCTCGACGAGCGGCGAATCGACCGCGTCGCCGTCCGCGAACTTCACGACCCACTGCTCGCCGTCGAGGTGCAAGAGGGCCTTGGGCTTGGCGCCGCCGAGAGTGCCACCGGGTGCGATGAGCCCGCGCTCGAGCTCCGGGACGGGCTCGTTGTGCAGCACCTTGCGCACCAACTCATGCAGCCGCGCCAAGTCTTG
>JAFEBC010000156.1 GCA_018266095.1 Deltaproteobacteria bacterium | reverse complement strand
GATCAACTCTCGACGCCAACGCCCCAAGGGGCCCCGCTTCGATCGCGCCTGCGGCGCCTCGATCAACTCTCGACGCCAACGCCCCAGGAGGCCCCGCTTCGGCCGCGCCCGCGGCGCCTCGATCAACTCTCGACGCCAACGCCAACGCCAGCGTTCCCCCGGCCGTCAGCGCTCACGCCAACGCAAGTGCGGGTCCCGGCGCCATTCCTGAGCAAGTACTCAGCTATCCGTCGTCCGCTTCTCCACTCGCTCCCGCCGCCGAGGCGCCGCATCCACCCGCTCCCGCCGCGGCGCTCACGACCAAAGCTCCCCGCCGCACTGCTGCCCCCATCGTCGCCGCCTCCGCCGGTGCGCTCGCCGTCACCGGCACGATCCTCCTCGTGGCTGGCGCGAAGATCTCGAGCGACCTCGACGCCCGCTACGCGAGCGGCGACCTCACCGCTGCCGATCTGCCCCGCTACGACACCGCTCACCGCGAGTCAGTCGCGGGCGTCGTGTGCGTGGCCGCCGCAGCCGCGGTCGGCGTGCTCGCCGTGGTGCTCTGGCAATGAATGAGCGAGTACTCACTCATTTGTCTTTATCGGTGCTCCTCGCGTGCGCCGCGCTCATCCAAGGCTGTCCGGGCGCGGGCGGCCGCTGCGCGGTGGACCAGGACTGCGCGACCGGCGCCGCGGGTTCGTTCTGCGCCGCGGGCATCTGCGAGGGCCCCATCCGCGCCGTCCTCACGAGCGCACCGAGCGGTGTCCACGCGCGCAGCGAGACGGTCCCAGTCGGCGTCCAGGTGACGCGGGTGCACGGCGGCGTCGAGAGCGCGCTCGTGTCGGTGATCGCGGGCACCTCGACCATCGCCGCGACGCCGGACGGAACCGGAGGCTACCAGGCCAACCTCCCGCTCTCGTTTGCCCCACCGGGCGCGGACGCCGCGGCGAGCTTCACCGTGCGCGTGGCCGACTCCCTCGGGCACAGGCTCGACCTCGCGGGCAGCGTGCACGTCGACGACCAGGGACCGTCGATCACAATCGACCCGGCCACGCTCCCGGCCGCGCCCAGCGTGCGCAACACGAGCGTGCCGTTCGTGGTGGCCTTGTCGGACTCGGCGCCGCCGCTGCAGGTGCAAGCGTTGAGCGATGGAGGCCCGGCGATCGCGGGGACGGTGTTGGGGAACGACCGGTTCACGCTGACGATCGACACGAGCCGCGCGGCGGCGGACGCAACCACCTCGACGGTGGAGATCGTGGCGAGGGACGCGCTGGGGAATGTGTCGCACGCGCAGGTGAAGGTGCCGATCACGCGGGTGCGGTGGAGGACGGCGGCGGGAGTCGGTGCGATCGAGGGTCTGGTCCTTCACGAAAACGCTGTCGTGACGATTGGAGACACCGGATTGGCGGTGGGCACACGTACTACTGGCTCGTTCAACGCCTTTCCGGGTGTCGGCAACTCGCTCACGACGCCCTCGACCGACGGGACCACGCTCTTCACCACGGACGCCTCGGGCAACGCCTGCGCGCTCAGCACCAGCGGCGCCATGGCCTGGTGTTGCCCCATCGGCGTCCCGCGCGGCGCGCTCGCGCTGGCGCCGCTGCCGACGCGGTCGGATCCGCTGCGGCTGCTCCTGGCGACGGACACCTCCTCGACTGCTGGCCGGCTGTACGAGTTGGATAGCGGGAAGACGAACTGCAATCCGCAAGCAACGCTGCCCCTTGGCGCCTTCACGCTCGGCTCACCCGTCGTGGCCAGCAATGGCCTCGTCATCGCCGCGGCCCACGATCGCCTCGCGAGCGCCTGGTTCGACGGGCTGGCCTGGGCCACGCGGACGGATCCGCTCGACACGGTGCCGACGGGGTTCGCGCCAGGCCTCGTGCATGCGCAGGCCACTTCGACGACGGCCGCGGGGCAGACGGTGGTGGTCTCGCTCACCTCTGGCGACCTCTTGAGCCTGACGCTTCCACCGCTCGGGAGCGATGGCCTTCCCTCGGGCACGACGAGCACGAACTTCCGTACCAAAGTCGTCGGTGCTTCCAGTGAGTTCGCCGGCCCGCCCCTCCTCGCCTCCGACGGCGCCATCCTCTCGGCCACCACCGATCGCCTGCTGGTCGCGCTCGAGGCCGATGGTCACCTTCGTTGGTCCATCACCCTCCCGGGCGCCGTTCGCGCGCCGCCCACGCTCGGGGCCGGCGGGCACGTCTACATCGTCACCGACGACGGCTCGCTCTCCACCTACGCGCTCTCCGATGGCGCGCTCGAGTGGCGCGTCGATCTCGGCTCGTCCTCTCCCTCCTCGCCCCAGCTCGGCTGCGACGGCGCGCTCTATGTCGGGCTCCGCTCCGGAGAGGTCGTCTCGCTCGCGGTCGATGCGGCCGGATTCGACGACGGGCCCTGGCCGCGGCAGGGGCACGACGCGCACGCCTCGGCCGACGCGCGCCGTCCGCTGCGGGCGTCCGATGGCAGTTGTGTGGAAGCGTTGAGTCCTTGACGTTCCAGCGAGTCGCGCGGCCGCCTCCGCTCGGACGAGTCCCGCCGCTCTGACGTGCGCCCGGGCCCTTCGCGCGGCTGCTGATGTGCGTGTTCGTGCGCGACGGATCCGGTGGCTTCGGACCCCTCGTTCCGCTATCTTCCGCCTCCCCAAGCGCCCCGATTTGACGCGCCGCACCACGAGAGCAACCGCATGGACTTCGATCGCGATTTCGGCATCAACCAGGTGTTCGTCGAGGATCTCTACGAGCAATGGCGCCAGAACCCGAGCGCCGTGGACGAGACCTGGAACAAGTACTTCTCCACGCTGGCCGGCGTGCCGCTGCAGACCTCCGCGTGGGTGCCGCAGCCCGCCCAGGGCAACGGCGCGGGCCTGAACGGCAACGGCGCGGCCTTCCATGGCAACGGCAGTGGCGCCAACGGCAACCACGCG
>JAFEBC010000155.1 GCA_018266095.1 Deltaproteobacteria bacterium | reverse complement strand
GTGTCGCTCGTGTGGGCGCTCGAGCTGGAGGAGGCCTCGGTGGACACGCTGCTGGATGTGTCGCAGGTGCTCTCGCACGAGCTCGTCGCGCGGCTGGCGGTGCAGCGGAGCACGGTCGATCAGCTCGCGAAGTCGTCGCCGGGAGTGCCCGCGGGGGCGAAGAACGCCGAGTCGGGGCCCTCCTGGACCCTCTTGTCGCTCTGCGGCTTCACGCGCGCGGCGCAGGCGGGCGTGGACGCGCTGGAGAAGGTGGCGGTGACGGCGAGCAACGAGGCCGAGCTGACGAAGGCGAGGTCGGCGGCGGCGGGCGCGCTGGCGCAGGCGAAGGCGCTGCAGGAGGAGACGGAGCGCACCCAGAACCAGCGCGGCCTCTGCGATTCGCTCGTGCAGCGCGAGCGTGCCGCCGACGACGCCGCGGTGCAGAAGCGGATGCTGTCCGCGCGGCTGCTCGGGCAGCTCCTCGCCGAGCAGGAGACGTTCGCGAAGATGCCCGCCAAGGTGGGCCTCGCTGGCGCCGCGGAGGTGGTCAGGCCGGCGCTCGATCGGGCCCTTGCGCGGGAGCCGGACGCGCAGGTGCGCGGAGAGCTGCGGTGACGCGCGGCGGCCCTGGCGGCGCATGAGCGGGCGCGTCGTCCAGGGCTGCGTGGTGCTGGCGGCGGGCGCGTCGTCGCGCATGGGCGAGCCCAAGGGCCTGCTCGTGCGCGCGGATGGCCGGACGTTCCTGCGCGCCGCGATCGAGGCGCTGCAGCGCGTGGACCTGGCTCCGCTGGTGGTGGTCCTCGCGCACCAACGTGAAGCGCTCGCGAGGCAGGTGCCAGATGGCGTGCAGTGCGTGGTGAATCCCGCGCCCGAGCGTGGCCAGAAGAGCTCGCTCGCGTTGGGCCTGCGCGCACTCAGGGAGGCCGGTGCGCAGGCGGCTCTGGTGCAGCTCGTCGACCAGCCGCCGGTGCACGAATCGACGCTGCGAGCCCTCCTGGCGGCAGCGCAGCAGGACCCCCATCTCCTTCACACTGCGTCGCACCGCGGCCAGCCCGGACACCCCGCGATCTTCCCGACTTCCCTCTGCGACGCGCTCGAATCCGCGCCCGACACCGAAGGCGCCCGCGACGTCATCGCCCGCCTGGGCTTGACGATGAGCCCCGTGGAGGTCGACGATCCAGGCGTGCTGCTGGATCTCGACACGCCCGAAGACCTGGCCCGCTGGCGCGCAGACGGGGAGGGTGCATGAACGCTCCCCCTGCCGGAGCCAGCGCCCCGCGCTCGGACGCCGACCTCTTCGCCGAGGCCGCCCGCCGCTCGGCCGCGCGCGAGGCCTTCGCGCTCTGCACCGTGGCCGCGACCGAACGCAGCGCCCCGCGCGACGCGGGCTCGAAGATGCTCGTGTCGCCCGAAGGCGCCATCTACGGCACCGTCGGCGGTGGCCCCTTGGAGGCCGTGGTCATCGCCGAGGCCGTCCAACTCTTGCGCACCGGCGGCACCTCGGGCCTGCGCAAGTTCTCCCTCGACGCCGGCGGCCAATCCGCGGCCGCGCACCTCCCGGCGCAGCCCCTGTCCGGCGCGCCCGACGACGACTTCCTCGGCATGAAGTGCGGCGGCGAGGTCGAGGTGCTCATCGATCTCGTGCGCCCCGCGGCCCGCCTCCTGCTCTACGGCGCGGGCCACGTCGGCGAGCGCGTCGCAGCCCTCGCGGGCGAGGTCGGCTTCCCCACCGTGGTCATCGACGACCGCAAGGACTTCGTCGTCCCCGAGCGCTTCCCGCGCGCGCAAGCCGTCCTGGCCGACCTCGACGCGCAGCCCCTGGGCGGCCTCACGCCGGACCCGAGCGAGTTCATCGTCATCGTCACCCGCTGCCACGCGCTGGACGAGAAGGTCCTCGAAGCCGCGCTCGCCTCGAAGGCCCGCTACATCGGCCTCATCGGCAGCCGCCGCAAGATCGGCGTGGTGCTCAAGTCGATCGCGCAGCGCACGGGGAAGGATCCGCGCGCTGATCTGCGTTTGCATGCGCCGATTGGGCTCAAGCTCGGAGACAAGACGCCCGGCGAGATCGCGCTGTCGATCCTGGCCGAACTGGTGCTGATCAAGAGCGAAGGCGAGCTCGCGCACAGCCGGTTGGCGCCGAAGATCGAGGAGGCTATGCCTTCATTGCAACTGGCCCCGAAAAGGTTGGACAGCTAAGTCTCGGATACGTTGCAACGCAGAATAACTTTGAAGTGGTGCAGGGGGCATGCAACCCGTTTTGGGTTGCTCTGCATGGCCGCCATATTTTTCGTCCCATGACAAGTCCTGGCCGGCGGCGCGGAGTCATCGACAAGGCCCACCCTGCGGTAGCGGTCGCTCGAGAGCGTGTGATGTCGATTGTTGATCTCGTCCCGCCTGTCGAGCTCGTTCGAGCGATCAAGCTCGCTCCGAGTCTTCGAGGAATGATTCTCGGCTATCTAGCGGAAGTCTTTTTCGAAAAGAGTATCGCGTCCCTGGAGGGTGTTGGCAATATCATGAAGCACGATGATCACGACAGGACCAAGAATAAGTCAGATCGTTCTTTTGATTGTTCCGGTAGGCGCTACACGGTGCAAGTTAAGTCGATTCAGACCAATTCGCTGGGCTACAACACTCAGACTGGTTCCATTGAGGCGGACGTCCAAAACGATGCCAGCGATAAGCGGGCCGTAAAAATTCCCGGCAGCAAGAAGAGCGTAACTACGACGTGCTACTTGCGAGACGAGTATGACATTCTCGCAGTGCCTTTGTTTCCATTTACTGGTGAATGGAACTTCGCCTATCTCCGAAACAAGGACTGCCGCTCGACTACAAGCGAGAAGTACCCGAAGGACGTCCGGCCATGGCTCTTGGCAACGACTGAGCGTTTGGCCTACCCGCTTGAAGGGGCGTGGACTACAGACTTGGTCGGCCTCCTCAAAGCCCATCCCAGACTTGGGCGGACCCTCTGAGGTCTAGTGGATTTCTCGTTGCAAGGGCCCTTCCAGGTTGGAGTATGATACGGACGTGAAGACCAAGGCTCAACAACTCGACCTCGTCCCCGCCCTTCCACTCGATTCCGTCGAGCATGCTGGGGACGGCAGGAAGAAGCGGATTCAAGGTGGCGTCGCAACTTCGGACGCTACCGTTACCGCCTATGTGTCTGGCAATGCGGATGTTTTCCCCCTGATTCTAGACCTTCATGTGCCAAAGGGGAGCAAGGTCGCGGACGTTACGTGGGGACAGGGAGTCTTTTGGAACAACGTTCCGAAGGGAGCATACGAACTGCTGGCTTCTGATCTTAAAACAGGCGTCGATTGTCGAAAGCTGCCATATGAGGCAGAATCCATCGACTGCGTAGTGTTGGATCCGCCTTACATGGAAGGCCTGTTTCGAAAGCAGACTTCGCACATGGCCGGTAGCGGCAGTCATAGCGCCTTCCGTAGGGCGTACTCGAACGGCCTCGCCACTGAGGATGGACCCAAGTGGCATGCCGCGGTGACCGACCTTTACTTCAAAGCGGGCGCTGAAGCATTTCGCGTGCTGCGCAGCGAAGGGGTTCTCATCGTTAAGTGTCAAGATGAGGTCAGCGCAAACAGGCAGTGGCTCACTCATGTAGAGATTATCAACGAATACGGGAGCTATGGATTCTATTGCAAGGACCTCTTCGTGATCGTCAGGACGAACAGGCCTGTGGTTAGTCGCATGAAGAAGCAGGCACATGCGCGGAAAAACCACTCATACTTCCTCGTATTCCTGAAGACCAAGCGAAGAAAGGCCAAGACAGCCTAACTTCGATGGCGGCGGGCAGACTGGGGCTCGATCTCAATGGCCTTTAGCAGGCCGCGCAGATCTATCTCAAGCGCGGATGCGATTTCGAGCAACTCGACGACGTCCAGTCGGCGTTCTCCCCGCTCGTATTTCGACACGAAGGACTGAGGCTTGAGCAACGCTGCGGCGAGTTCTGCCTGCGTAATCTGTTTGCTCGTCCGAGCCTGGGCGAGGAGCGAACACATCCTGCGATACTTGGCGGTGAAGACAGACTTGGGCACGGACGGACTGCTTTTCCTTCAACTCCACCGCAAACCCAAAATGGGTTTGCGGTAGAGGGGCTATTCCCATCACATGCGGCCAGAGTGGCGCAGGTCCTTGGGAATGACGGCTTCCTCCAAGTCAACGCCCGAGCTAGGCTCCGGCCGCAAGACTTCGAGATGACAGGCCTCAAGGCTTCAGCGCGTGCACCAGCTTCTCCGCCTCTTGCACCACCAGCACGCCCGTCTTCGGCCCGTACATCGTCGACGTCCCCTCATACAGCCCGCGCGTGTACTCCGCCGGCGTCGTGAAGTAGCTCAGATGGTCATTCGCGAGGCTCACCACGAACGTGTGCGTGAAGCCCTCATTCGCCCCGAACGCCTTGATCTCCCACCCCAGCTCCGTCTCCGGCTCGCCCGGCGCCATCGCCAGCACCGTGTTGCCCTGCGCGTTCGAGAGTCGAATCGCCTGGAACGGACCCTTCGTCGGGCCCCAGTTCGAGTTCAGCGGCACCTGGATGCTGATGCCCGGATCGAGGTCGCAGATGGTCTGCGTCGAGCCCGGGATCGGGAAGCAGCCCACGTTGTACTGGAGCTGCGGCATGGTCAGGTCCTCGAACACGCCCGCGAGCGCCACGCCGGGCTCCGTCGGGATCTGCGGCCACGCCGCCGCCAGCGTGTTCGCCATCTGGATGCCGGACTGCAGCCCGTTCGCGGGCGAGACGTCGCCCTCGGCGCCGTTGATGAACATCGCCATTCCGCCGAGCTGCCGCTCGATCTCGTGCTCGGCCACGCCCATCACGTCCGCGGAGAACTTGAGGTTGTCCTGGTCGTGCACCGTGCCGTGGATGGCGAAGTTGAACACCTCGGCGATGGGCGCGTTCGTCGTCGCGTCAACGAACTTCAGGATGCCCATCTCCGGGTCGCGGATGCCGGGGCGGTCGCGGCGGTTCTGCGAGGCGTTCGGCTCCTGCGTCGAGCCGATGCCGAGCCGCGCGGGCTTGAGGTTCGCAACCGCCTGCAGGAGCGCCTCGCGGAACGTGTGCAGCATCACGTCGTACGCCACCTGGTTGTAGCAATCGGCGGCGATGAGCTCCCACATGACGAACTTCGACACCGCGCCCGGCCCCGAGTGCGTGTGCGTGGCCACGCCGACGAGCAGCTCGGGCGGGATGCCCAGCGACTGGGCCAGCGGCACGAGATCGTCGCGGATCTGCCGCGAGAAGCCGACCGCGTCCACCTTGAGGATGGCCATGCGCGTGTGGCCGTCGTCGACCACGACGGCGCGCACGTAGAGCGGGTCGAGCGTGCCCTCGTTGGGCGTGAAGTAGGTGGCGACCGTGGTCGGATCCGGGTCGATGCAGTGGCCATCGGCGGCCGCGAGCTGCTCGGGGATCGAGAGCGCGCTGATGATGCGACGGGGCACGGCGCCGTAGCCCGCGAGCGGCGAGCCCTTGGCGGGGATGAGCTCGACAGCGGCAGCGCCCGCGCGCAGTTGCGGCAGCACCGGGCCGGCGTCGACACCGGCATCCGTCCCCGCATCGGTGCCTGCGTCGAGCTCGCCCGCGTCCACACCCGCGTCTTCGAGATCGCCCGCGTCGGGCTCGGCGGGCT
This sequence comes from Deltaproteobacteria bacterium, assembly GCA_018266095.1. Lineage (GTDB taxonomy): Bacteria > Myxococcota > Myxococcia > Myxococcales > 40CM-4-68-19 > CAIWCD01. Next base: position 469 of record JAFEBC010000155.1, on the reverse strand, counting down.
GCGTGGCCACGCGACCCGAGCAGGCGATCGCGAGCGACAGCAGCGAGCAGAGTGAGAGCTGGAAGGGCAGGGTGCGCAGGCGCATGCGAGGCGCATCAAGGGGCAGCGGGCGCGCTTCGTCAATCGGGAAAGGCACTGCGAATCGGTTTGCGCACTCGGGCGCAGGCCGCGCGATGAAGGTCGCATCGGTCGATCGCCCGTGCCGGATGTCGTACCCACCTGCGAGGATGTCCGCGAGGTCACGATGCACACCCGCCGAATGCTGGACATGTCCACGATCTCCCTCGCCGCCTTCGCGGCCGCGCTGGCCGCGTGCCCGGGGACGCACATCGATCCGCCGCCGCCCACGGTCCCGCCGATGAGCGTGCACGGCGCGCCCCTGCCCGCGAACGTCACCGCCTGCTCCACCTACAACGACACCAAGGACGGCCAGCGCTGCCGCTTCTACGACCTGTCCGCCAAGGCCTTC
>JAFEBC010000154.1 GCA_018266095.1 Deltaproteobacteria bacterium | reverse complement strand
TGCTCCTCGGCGATGCCCTTGGGGAGCCGCGCGCCGAAGGTGTGGAAGAACTCGTCCTGGCTGTGCACCGCCTCGGTCCAGTCGGCGGCGTCCACGGTCAAGAGCTTGTCCAGCGCCTCGTCCGCGAGGTCCAGGCCCTTGCGATCGAGCGCGGTCCTGGTGGGCACGTAGCCGATCGGCGACTCCTTCGCCTCGCCCTTGCCCTCGGCGCGCTCCAGCACCCACTTGAGCACGCGCAGGTTGTCGCCGAATCCAGGCCAGAGGAACTTGCCGTTGTCGCCGGTGCGGAACCAGTTGGTGCGGAAGATGGCCGGCGGGTGCTTGAGCTTCATGCCCACGTCGAGCCAGTTCTGGAAGTAGTCGCCCATGTTGTAGCCAGCGAAGGGCAGCATGGCCATCGGGTCGCGGCGCAGCACGACCACCTTGCCGGTCGCGGCCGCGGTGGTCTCGGACGAGAGCGTCGCGCCCAGGAACACGCCGTGCTGCCACGAGCGCGACTGGAACACGAGCGGCACCACGCGCTGGCGGCGCGCGCCGAAGAGCATCGCGTCGATGGGCACGCCGTTCGGGTTCTCGAACTCGGGCGAGATGCAGGGGCACTGGCTCGCGGGCGTGGTGAAGCGGCTGTTCGGGTGCGCGGCCTTCTCGGTCGAGGCCGGCGTCCACGGGCGGCCCTGCCAGTCGAGCGCGTTGGCGGGCGCCGGATCGTCGTGGCCTTCCCACCACGGCGTGCCGTCGGGACGCAGCGCGACGTTTGTGTAGATGGTGTTGGTCTGGATCATCGCCATCGCGTTGCCGTTCGTCTTCTTGCTGGTGCCGGGTACCACGCCGAAGAAGCCGGCCTCGGGGTTGACCGCGTAGAGCCGGCCATCCGCGCCCGGACGCAGCCAGGCGATGTCGTCGCCGACCGTGAACGCCTTCCAGCCCGGCATCGACGCGGGCGGCTGCAGCATGGCGAGGTTCGTCTTGCCGCACGCCGACGGGAACGCGCCGGTGACGTACGACATCTTCCCCTCGGGCGACTGCAGGCCGAGGATGAGCATGTGCTCGGCGAGCCAGCCTTCCTTCTTGCCGAGGAAGCTGGCGAGGCGCAGCGCGAGGCACTTCTTGCCCAGGAGCGCGTTGCCGCCGTAGCCCGAGCCCACCGACCACACCGTGTTGTCCTGCGGGAAGTGGCAGATGAAGCGGCGGTCCGGCGAGAGGTCTCCGAGCGAGTGCAGGCACTTGGTGAAGTCGCTGCCCGCGCCGAGCATGTCGAGGGCCGGCTTGCCCACGCGGGTCATGATCCGCATGTTCAGGACGACGTACTTGGAGTCCGTGATCTCGACGCCGACCTTGGAGAAGCGCGAGCCCGGAGGGCCCATCAGGAAGGGCACCACGTACATGGTGCGGCCCTTCATCGCGCCCGCGTAGAGGTCCGAGAGCTTCTTCTTCGCGTCAGCCGGGGCCATCCAGTTGTTGTTGGGGCCCGCGTCGTCCTTCACGTCCGTGCAGACGAAGGTCAGGTGCTCGGTGCGCGCCACGTCGTGCGGGGCCGAGCGGTGCAGATAGCAGCCCGGCATCTTCTCCTGGTTGAGCGCGATGAGCTCCCCCGACGCCAGGCACTCGCTGATGAGGCGCTGCTTCTCCTCCTCCGAGCCGTCGCAGAAGACGACCTTGTCGGGGGTACACAGCTTGGCGACTTCGTCGGCCCAGGCCTGGATGGCGGCGTTCTGCGTGGTCACGGGAGGCTCCTCAAAACGGGGTGAGGCACGTCCAAGTCGGCGCTAGGTACCACAGAGTGTAGGGTGGCGGTACGTGGGGCGCTTTGACGCATGCGCGATCGGGGGCAAGCGCGCGGAATCACGAGGTGAACAAGTCCGCGGCGAGGTCGGAATTGGTCAGGCCACCGGGCCGATTTTTTCGGTCGATCGGTTTGGGCTTGGGGAACTGCGAAGAGCTTCAACGCGGAGGCGCGGAGACGCGGAGGGATTCGGTGCCGGAGGTGCTCGATTCGAGGGCCAAGCTGCATCGCTTCTTGTCCGGAGCTCAAACCCTTCTCCAGAGCGGCGCGCAGATCGTTCTGGTGCACCACAGGCCCGCAAAGCCCTCCGCGTCTCCGCGCCTCCGCGTTGAAGTTTTAGAGGGTCACGTCCGCCGCAACCGCAGCTCCTTGAGCGCCTCCGCGCTCGCCGGGTTGCACGTGAGCGCCTTCTCGAACTCGGCCTCCGCCTCGCGCGCGTGGCCCAAGGTCTTCTGGATGTGCCCGCGGAAGACGTACGCGCGGTCCATGCGCGGGTTGAGCGACAGCGCGCGCTCGAGGATCTCGTTGGCCTTGCCCGCGGCGCTCTCGTTCGGGCCCTCGGCGTTCCACAGGGCCCAGCCGAGGCAGGCGTGGAACTCGGCCTCGTCGGGGTAGAGGCGCACGGCCTCCTCGAAGCTGTGCCGGGCGCGGATGAAGTCCTTGGACTTGAGCCACTCCTCGCCGGCGCGGAACTTCTCCTCGGCGGCCAGGATGCGCGCCACGTCGTCGTGGTCGCTGGGCACCGGGCCCTTGCGCAGCTCGGTCTCGTAGGCGGCGCGGCGGGCGCGGTCGGAGAGCACGTCGTGCGCGTGC
>JAFEBC010000153.1 GCA_018266095.1 Deltaproteobacteria bacterium | reverse complement strand
GGCGCAGATCGCGCAGGACGCGCGCGCCACGGTGCGGCTGACGGTGCGGGCCAAGCCGGTGAGCTTCCCGGCGGGCGCGGGCGATGTGCAGACGACGTTCTTCACGGTGGGGCTGGTCAAGGACGCGGGCGGCGCGACGGTGGATTCGGACGGCGATGGCCTGCCGGACGTGTATCCGCGCGCGTTCCTGGTGAAGCTCGACGACAACGACCCCACGGGGCTGACGCAGTTCGCGCCGACCACGGTGATCCCGGCGGCGGTGGATCCCACGCCGTTCCTCCCGGCGCTGCTCGCGAACGGGGCGCCCGCGATCCTGCCGGCGACCAAGCTGTCGATCATCGTGCGCCCGGCCGCGCTCGACGCGACCAATCCGGCGGCGCCCACGCGCCTCCCGGTGATGCCGGCGGGCAAGTACAAGGTCGTGCTGATGAACGCGACCGGGCAGCTCTGGCAGATCCCCAATGAGGCGGGGCCTGCGGCGCTCGATCCGGGCTCGGTGTGTCCGTCGCCGACGACGTGCGGAGCGGGCCAGGTCAGCACGGCCTCGCAGAGCCGGTCGTTCGCGGTGGTGCCGCCCGCGGGCGCGGTGCCTCCGGGCGCGATCGCGGGCACGGTGAAGCTCGTGAGCGGCCAGCAAACCACGGTGAAGGCTGTGTACGTGTACGCGTTCTCGACGAACGACCCGCCGCCGCCCCTCGGCACGGGCAAGCCCGTCTCGGCGGACGTGCACTTCGGGGCAGAGATGGCGATCAGCGGGGGCGACAAGACGCTCTCGTACACGCTCAAGGCGCTGCCGGCCGGCAGCTACTATGTGGAGGCGGTGATCGACACGCGCGGCGACTACGCGCTCGATCCGTTCCTCTTCGCGGCGGCGCCCGGACCGGGGTCGATCGCGGGCGCGCACCTGGATGCGTCGTTCCACCTCGCGCCCATCACGGTGGCGGCGGCGCCGGTCACCGGGCAGGACGTGACCGCGCTGGCCTCGCAGCAGCTCCCGGCGCGGCCTGCGTTCCAGTTGGCGGATGCGTCGGGGACGGTGGCGACGGCGGATCTCACGGGCCTCGTGTCGACGAGCGCGTCGCCGATGAAGTTCACGCTCAAGTCGAGCACGGTGCTCGACGCGTCGGTGTCGACGATCCCGGAGGCGGCCAACTCGGCGAGCTTCCTGGTGCAGCTCATCTGCAACGGCACGGCCACGACGGACGCGGACTACGACAACCTGCCCGATGTGTATCCGCAGGTGCGCCTCGTCAAGCTCGACTCGAGCGATCCGACGGGCCTGACCTACGACACCTCGAGCGGCGGGCTCATCGCCATCCCGGCGGCGGTCGATCCGACGCCGTTCCTGGGCACGGGCGTCCTGTCGTGCTCGAGCGGGAGCAACGTGAAGCTGTCGACGCAGCTCACGGTGCTGGTGTCGCCGGCCGCGGTGAAGCAGGTGCCGGGGCAGCAGCCGCAGCCGCTCGCGAACATCCCGGCCGGGCGCTACGGCGTGGTGGCGATCGAGGGTACGGGGCAGGTGTGGCGCGTCCCCAACGAGCTGCAGCCGGCGCTCATCGATCCGCGCACGCAGGCGCTGGCGCCGTCGACGTTCATGTCGCTGGCGACGCAAGGCCTGGGCTTCTCGGTCGGCGCGGGCGCGACTCCTCCGGGCGGCGCGATCCAGGGCAACCTGCTGCTCTCGGGCCTGTCGCCCGCGGCGGTGGGGAACGTGCTCATCGCGGCCTATCGCGCGTCGGATCCGCCGCCGCCCTCGGGCACGGGGCGGCCGGTGCTGGCCACGGTCATCCCGCGGCCGTTCGTGGCGCTGGGCGTTGGCGCGGGCCGGCTGCAGTACGCGCTGCCGGGCCTGCCGCCTGACACCTACCTCGTCGCGGCCATGCACGACGCGGACGATCGCTTCAACCCGATCCTCTCCTACCTGGCGACGCCGGGCCTGGGCGCGCAGCTCGCGTTCGCGGGTGGTGTGCCGGCGCCGGTGGTGGTGACCACGACGCCCGTGGCCGCGGCCGACATCGCCATCGATGGCACCGCCACTCCGTCGCTGCCGTTCGAGCGGCCCATGTTCACGTCGGACGCCACGGCGCCCGCCGTCATGCCCGCGGGCCAGACCACGCCCTATCTGGTGACGCTCAACTCCACCGCGCCGTCCGCGCTGCCGGGCGGGCTCCTCTCGGGGTCGAACGGCGTCATCCAGCCGCGCTTCCATCCGCACCTCGTGTTCGTGAACGGCGTGCCGCAGAAGGATTCGTTCGGGCGCTTCCTGGTGACCACGACCGTCTACGTCACGCCGATCGACCCCGGCCAGTACGGCGTGGTCGCGGTGGTGGACCCGCGCTCGTTCTGCGGCCAGCTCGTCTCGGGCGCGGACAGCGACTGCAGCACGGGCACGCCCATCGTCTCCGGCGGCGTCCCGGCCGTCGCCGAGGTCCAGTCGCTGAACCTCATCGTGGTGCCCACGCTCAAGGCCGACCTCATCGCCAAGGCGCCCACCGCGGGCCGGCCGCCCTCGGGCAGCTACCGCATGACGGTGATCGAGTTCACGGGCCAGACGTGGTCGGTGCCAAACGAGCTCGCCACCTCAGGCGGCGCGGATGGCCTGGGCCAGGCCGCGACCTTCGTGGTGCAGTAGCGGCCATGCGGCTCGTCTCGATCCAGACCGGCAAGCCCCGGGACCTCGGCACACCCGGGGCCGCCGAGCCGTTCGACCGGCCCTGGACCACCGGCTACGGAAAGCAGCCCGTGGCTGGCGCGATGGTGCGCACGCTCAACCTCGACGGGGACGGCCAGGCTGACAAGCGCCACCACGGCGGCCCCGACATGGCTGTGCTCGCGTACTCGGCCGACCACTACGTCGCGTGGCGCAAGGAGCTCGACTGGGGGAACATCCCCAGCGGCGCCTTCGCCGAGAACCTCACCGTCGAGGGCGCCACCGAGGACACGGTCTGCATCGGTGACGTGTGGGAGATCGGCGAGGTCCGGCTGCAGGTCTCCGAGCCGCGCAAGCCGTGCAACAACATCTCGCGCTTCTGGCACAAGAAGGAGCTGCTCAAGCAGGTCGAGGAGCACGGCCGCTACGGCTGGTATCTGCGCGTGCTGCGCGAGGGCCGCATCGAGGCCGGGCAGGGCGTGACGCTGGTGTCGCGGGCGCACCCGGAGTGGACGGTCGCGAAAGCGATGCGGGCGCGGCGGGAGAAGGCGAAGCTGCCGGAAGGCGCGCGGGCGTTGGCGGCGCTGCCGGAGCTCGGTGAGGACTGGCGGCGGATTTTGCTCGCCCGCTGATCTCGGTTCGATCACAACAAGGGGCACGCGAAGCGTGGATTCCGCCTGGAGGGAAAGGCCGAACCCCCTTCCTTCTTTCCTCCTTGTGAAGCAGTTGCCGTTGCTCTTCCTTAGCTGCGCTCGGGCAGCTCGACGGCGCGCAGCCGCGTGGCCAGATCCAAGTACACCAGGAACGGCGCGCCCTCGTCCTCGAGCGGGTCCAGGTAGAGCTCGCGGATGGCCGGCTTGCCCAGCTTGCCCGTCACCAGCGCGTGGTAGAGCTTGTCGCCCAGCATGTAGCCGAGCGCGTGCGTCACCGCGTTGAACAGCTCGGGGCCCGCGCTGCGGTAG
>JAFEBC010000152.1 GCA_018266095.1 Deltaproteobacteria bacterium | reverse complement strand
TGCGCTCGCGTTGGCGTGGGCGTGAGCGTTTGCGTTGGCGTTCGCGTTTTGCGCCTCCGTCTCCTGCGGTGCGGCGCAGGCCAGGGGGAGCGCGAGTGCGGCAGCCAACATCCTCATCGAGGGCGAGGTCATGAGGGCACGCACTACGCCTGAAGCACGCGCCCGTTTCAATGGAGGTCCCGCAACCACACGCGCCCGCGGACACACTTCTTCACGCAGCCGGGCGGCCCCGCTCGGCAGCGCTGCGTCGCGGCAGGGCTGCGGCTATGGCTACGTGCCCTTCTTGTGCAGCGGACAGGCCTCCAAGGCGCTCGCGGGGTCGATCGCGTCCTTGCCCTCGATGATCTGCACCACGTGCCCGGTGCCGTCGATGACGAACGTGGTCCGCGCCGCGAGCTTCAGGCCCATCATCCCGTACACGCCGTACGCCTTGGCCGCCGTGCCCTCCGGGTCCGACATCAGCGGGAACTGCAGGCCGAGCGACTCGGCGAACTTCTTCTGCGTCTCCAGATCGTCCACCGACACACCCAGGATCTGCGCGTCGCCCTCGACGAACTTCGGCTGCGTGGCCTGGTAGCCCTTCATCTCCTGCGTGCACCCGCCCGTGAACGCCTTGGGGAAGAACGCCAGCACCAGCGTCTTGCCCGCGTAGTCCGAGAGCTGCGCCTTCTTGCCCGCGGTGGTCTCCAGCGAGAACGCGGGCGCCAGCGCGCCGATCTTGGGCCGCTCGGCCGAGCCCGTGGCGCAGGCCGCCGCACAGGCAATGAAGGGCACAACGGCCAGCATCCTCAGCGCGCGTGTCATCGTCATGCCGCCTTGGATGCCACGAGTCGGCCCGCGATGCACCCGCGCGCGTCCCCGCACGCGGCTCCCAGGTCGCGAATGTGTCTTGCGCCCGCGCGCGCAGGTGTGGCGTGGTGTGCCCAGAGGGACTCCCGTGGCCGACGATCGCGCGCAGCCGTTGCCAGACCAGGGCCCGACGCCGGCGCCCACCACCGTGCCTCCGCCGGAGAGGTCGGTGGGCCGCTTCATCGACCCGCAGGGCCGCAGCACCATCTTGCAGATCGGCCGCAGGTCGCGCCCGCTGGAGGACCTGTACCACTCGTGGCTCGTGGCCACCTGGCGGCGCGTGATGCTGTTCTTCGTGCTCGCGTACTTCAGCATCAACGCCGTGTTCGCGAGCGTCTACCTCTGGCTCGGCGACGCCATCGAGAGCGCGGAGGCCCACTCGTTCAAGGACGCGTTCTTCTTCTCGGTGCAGACGTTCGCCACCATCGGCTACGGCAAGATGGTGCCCAAGACCACCGCCGCGAACCTGGTGGTCACCTTCGAGTCGCTGGTGGGCCTCGTGTGCACGGCGCTGATGACGGGCCTGTTGTTCGCCAAGTTCTCGCGGCCCACCGCGCGCGTCTTGTGGAGCGAGAAGCTCGCGTTCGGGATGCTCGACGGCATCCCCAGCATCATGTTCCGCATGGCCAACGAGCGCGGCAACCAGGTGGTGGAGGCCACGCTGCGCTTCATGCTGGTCAAGGGCGAGCGCACGGTGGAGGGCGCGGACGTGCGGCGCGTGTATGACCTGCCGCTGCAGCGCGCGCAGTCGGGCGTGTTCGCGCTCTCGTGGATGGCGGTGCACCGCGTCGTGCCCGGGAGCCCGCTCTTCGGCGCGTCGCTCGCCACGCTGCAGGCGGCCAAGGCCGAGCTGGTGGCCACGCTCACCGGGCTCGATTCGTCGTTCGCGCAGAGCATCCACTCGCGGCACGGCTGGACCATGGGCGAGGTGGCGGTGGGCGCGCGCTACCAGGACATCCTGCGCGTGGACGAGGAGACGGGGCAGCGCGTGATGGACTTCACGCGCTTCCACCTGACGAACCCGGTGCCGGAGGCAGAGAAGCTGGCGCTGGGTCGCGTGCTGTTGCCCTGAGCTCCCGCAGCGCTTGCGTGAGCGAGATCCGCAGCGGCTCGCGCACGCGCAGCCGGCCCAGGGAGAGCCAGGTCAGGTGCGGGTGCTCGTGGTGCAGCCAGTGGTAGTTGAAGAAGAGGATCGAAAGCAGCGAGGGCAACAGGCCCGGGTCGATCGCGACGGTCCGGTGCCGTGCGTCCGCGAGGCCACGCTGCGCGAGCCGCGGGTGGTGCACGAGGAAGATCCCCAGCGAGAAGACGACGAGCGTCGAGCACACCACCGGGAGGACGTACGCGAACAGCATGGCGAACGTGTGACCCGCCTGCCCCACTCGATTGCCCACGAGCACGAGCAGCGCCACCTGCCACCAGCGCAGGTAGCGCAGCGCGAAGGCGAACAGGTGCGGCAGGAAGCGTCCGCTCGCGTGCGCGTCGGGATCGTCCGGCGACTGCGGCGCGGCGTGGTGCTGCGCGTGCCGGGCGCGCAGGCGTCCGTAGTCCATGAAGGCGTAGGCGAAGGCCGCGAGCCGCCCCAGCGCGTGGCCCAGGCGAGGGCGGCCGGGCACGAGCGTGCCGTGGATCGCCTCGTGCGCGAGGATGAACAGGCCGGTGAAGGCGAACACCATCCAGGGCGTGAGCACGGCCGCGAGGCGCGGGTGGCGATCGAGCGCGAGGAACGAGAGCGGGATGGAGGCGAGGAAGATCGTCAGCAGCGAGAGGTTCAGCGCGGCCGTGAACGCGGGCGGACGAAGCGCGCGCAGATCCTGGGCGCGGCGCCGCTCGTCGTCCGGATCGCGAAGGGCCTGCATGTGCGCCGTCTCCTCGAGGTCCGCGCGCCGCGCCAGCCGGCCGCTGCGACAGGATGTCCCAAGCGGTGATTCGATGCGCCAAGGGGAGTGACTTCGTGCTCGATCCTTGGTTATGGTGTCGGAATGTTGAGACTGATTCTCATTTTCACACTCAGCGCTGCGCTCGGGGCCCACGCGGCCGAGGGCGATCCGCGCCGCGCCGCGGCCCTGCTCGACTACGTGAGCGGCGACTACCAGCGCGCCATCTCGCCGCAAGGCGCCGTGCTCTCGGCTGATGAGCTCGCCGAGCAGACGGGCTTCATCCGCGACGCCTCGCGCGAGCTGGACAAGCTGGGCCCACCGGGCGCCGATCTGCACGCGCGCGCCGAGGCGCTCCTGGCCGCGATGACGGCGCACACGCCGCCGCAGGCCTTCCTGCCCGAGCTGCTCGCGCTCAAGCGTGAGCTGCTCGCGCGCTACCGCATCGCCGTGCTGCCGCAGACCGCGCCCGAGCTCGCCAAGGGCCAGGTCCTCTTCGCCGCCGCGTGCGCCACCTGCCACGGGCTCGACGGCATGCCCACCGAGACCGGCCGCGCCTTGGAGCCGCCCGCGCGCCCGTTCGCGCTCGCCGCCGAGGTCAAGGAGCTCTCGCCTGCGCGCGCCTTCAGCACGATCACGTACGGCGTGCCGGGCACGGGAATGCCCTCGTGGAGCGACGCCTACGACGACGCGCAGCGCTGGGATCTGGCCTACTTCGTGCTCTCGCTGGCGCACAAAGCGGACCTCGCCAGCACCACGTCCACGCTCGCGAACCTGCGCGCCGCTGGCCTGACGATGTCGTTCAAGGAGCTGGGCCTCGCCAGCAACGACGAGCTCGCCACGAAGCTCGCGAAGTCCAAGCTGTCGCCCGCCGAGCAGGAGCAAGCCTTGGCCCTCGCGCGGCACGGCCCGTTCGAGACGCCCGGCGAGCAGAGCCTGGCGGAGTCGATCGAGCGCGCCCGCGGCAAGTTCCGCGACGCCGCGGCGAAGTTCACCGCGCACGATCCCGACGGCGCCCGCGCGCTCGCGCTCTCGGCCTACCTCGACGACTTCGAGCCGCACGAGCCGTCCTTGCGCACGCGCGAACCCGAGCTCGTGGCCCGCGTGGAGCGAGAGTTCGTGGCGCTGCGCGTGGTGCTCGACGGCGCGCAGGTCTCGGGCGCGAACTCGCTCGGCGCAGTCTCGGCGCGCCTCGACGACGCGCTGGAGTTGGCGCAGCACCAGGGCCCGCAGGGCGACTGGGTGGCCTTCATCGCCGCCCTCGTCATCATCCTGCGCGAGGGCATCGAGGCCGCGCTGATCGTGGCCGTGCTGCTCTCGCTCCTGCGCAAGGCCCAGCGCACGCGCGAGTCGGCCGCCGTCCACTTCGGCTGGTCGTCCGCGCTCGCCATCGGCGTCGCCACCTGGTTCATCTCCGGCGCCATCCTCGCGCTCGGCAGCCGCCGCGAGCTGACCGAGGGCATCCTGCAGTTCGTGACCGCCGGCCTCTTGCTCGCCGCGAGCCACTGGTTGCTGGCCGCCGCGAGCGCCAAGAAGCTCGTGGGCACCATCAGCAAGACCGCGCTCGGCGGCGGCAGCACCACCATGATCTTCCTCTTGGCCTTCGGCAGCGTGTACCGCGAGGCCTTCGAGGTGGTCGTGTTCTTCCGCGGAATCCTGAGCGAGTCGCCGAACGCGGGCCGCATGATCGTCTTCGGCGCGCTCGTCGGCGCGGCGGCGCTCTCGGTGATCGTGTTCCTCATGCAGCAGGTGGAGAAGAAGCTCTCCACGCGCCCGATGCTGGTGACGTTCGGCGTGGTGCTCTGCGCGCTGGCCGTGATCATGGTGGGCAAGGGCATGCACGCGTTGCAAGAGGCGGGCGTGGCGCCGATCACGCCGTGGGGCAGCTTCGAGGTGCAGGCGCTGGGGGTGTTCCCGTCGAGGGAGGCGATCGTCACGCAGGCTGTCGTCGCGGTCGCGCTGATCGTGTCCGCGGTCTGGTCGCTGAGGAAGCCACTCTCGAAGGGGCAGCCGGCGGCTGTCTGATCCTTCCGCCGGGCGCGGTTTGGGGCTGGCGGGTGGAGCGCCGCCGGGCGCGCTCTGGGGGAGGGGTCCGTGCTCAAACAGGCGGGCTTCGGCCCGTGCGAGCCGCTCGCGGCAGAGCGCTCCGATCGGGGTGGATGCCGCGGCTTGAGCTCCGACAGGAGGTTGGGTGCGCCCTTGCCCGAACTGCGCGCGGACCCCTCCCCCAGACCCCGCCCGGCTGTGGACAAGAACTGCTCAGGGCCCCAAACCGCGCCCGGCTCTGGACTCGCTTGGCTGGACGAGAAGGCGCGGGCGCGACCAGCCCGCGGACGCGATTCGCCTGGTTGAGAATCTGAAAATTGGTCCTGTGGGTGTGGCTGCGCTGGGTGAACATTGCCCTCGTGCCCGCGTTCAGTTAGGCCTTTGGTCCATGCGTTCACTCTTCCTCGGCTGCGTCGTCGTCGCTTCGCTCTTCGCGTGCATGCGTCACGAGAAGCCGGATGCGGGTCTCGTGCCACAGGGAGCTGCAGTTGGTCAGCCGGCGACGCCTCCGCCTGCGTCCACGGCAGCAGAGCCGCAGTCGGCGGCGACGCAGGTGGTGCAAGCGGATGATACCGCGGTGCCGGCGAAGGGTGCGTCGCAGGCCCCGAAGGAAGCCCCGCCTGCGGCTGCTTCGACTTCGACACCAGCCGTGGCCGAGATCGACGCGTGCACCGCCGACGCGGACTGCGCCTTCACCCACATCGACGACGGCGCCTGCTGCCCGATGTTGTGCAGCCCTCGCGTGGTCTCCAAGAAGCGCGCGGCCAGCCTCGATCAGAACCTCAAGACCTGCGCCCCCAAGGGCGGCTGCCCCCTTCCCTTCTGCCGCCCGCCGAGGTTCCAGGAGACCCCGAAGTGCGAAGCGGGCCGCTGCGTCGCCGAGCGCCGCCGGATCGAGCCGTAGCGAACGCCGCGGAGGAAGCGAAGGCGGCGAACCTCGACCACTGCCTGCACTTCCCCGCCGGCCCCGATGCGGGACACTGACAAGCGCGGGTCCCGGATTCATTCCCGTCGTCACGAGGCGCGCCGACTTGTCACACCCCCAAGGGATGATTACCTTCCCCGTGCTTGTTCCAGTTCCCGAGGAGGACTTTGATGCCGACCGATCCCTGGATGCAGCAAGACGCCTACGCCGACGACACCACCGAGGCGACCTTCATGGCGAAGGTCTACCGCTGGATGGCGCTCGGACTGGCGCTCACCGGCCTGACCGCGTTCGGCGTGTTCTCGAGCCCCGCGCTCGCGCAGGTCATCATCGGCAACCGGCTCGTCTTCTTCGGCCTGCTCATCGCCGAGCTCTTGATGGTGGTGGCCTTCATGCCGGTCCTCAAGCGGGCGAGCTTCGGCACCGCGGCGGCCATGTTCCTGGCCTACTGCGCGCTCTCCGGACTCACGTTCTCCGTCTACTTGTTCGCCTACACCGGACAGTCGGTCGCCAACGTCTTCTTCGTCACCGGCGGCACCTTCCTGGGCATGAGCGCGTACGGCACGCTCACCAAGAAGGACCTCACGAGCTGGGGCTCGTTCCTGATGATGGGCCTCTTCGGCATGATCATCGCCGGCGTGGTGAACCTGTTCGTGCGCTCGGACGCGCTGGGGTTCGTGTTCTCGTGCATCGGCGTGGTCGTGTTCACCGGGCTCACCGCCTACGACACGCAGAAGATCCGCGGCTATGCGCGCGCCGGGGACGATCGCTACGCGCTCTCGGGCGCGCTCAACCTGTACCTGGATTTCGTGAACCTGTTCATCTCGCTGTTGCGCCTGTTCGGCAAGCGCCGATAGCGCTAGAAGAGGGCATGCCTTCCTGGGATCGGGGCGCGTTCTTCGACGTCGACGGCACGCTCGTCACCACCAACGTCGTCGACGCGTACGCGCACTACGTCTTCAACCGCGGCACCGTGCTCGGCGCGCTCGGCCGCATCGCGCACGGCATCGCCATGGCGCCGGCCTGGGCGGTCACGGATTCGCTCAACCGCAAGGTCTTCAACGAGCTCTTCTACCGCTCGTACAAGGGCCTCTCCGAGGACCGGCTCATCGAGCTCTCGGAGGAGCTGGCCGAGAAGGTGCTCATCCCCGCCATCTATCCGGGCGCCAAGGACATCCTCGACGAGTGCCGCCGCGCGGGGTGCAAGATCGTCTTCTGCACCGGCGCCATCGACATCACCATGCGGCCGCTCGCGCGCTATCTGGGCGCGGACGATCTGATCGCCAACCAGCTCCAGTTCGTCGAGGGCTTCGCCACCGGGAAGGTGATCCCGCCCATCGTGGAGGGCGCCCACAAGGCGCGCCGCATCCGCGACTACTGCGTGGCCAACGGCCTCAAGCTCGACCTCTCGCACGCGTACTCCGACAGCCTCTCCGACTACCCGATGCTCGCGGTGGTGGGCCGGCCGAACGCGGTGAACCCCGATCGGCAGTTGCGCTCGCACGCGCGGGCGTACGAGTGGCCCATCCTCGATCTGCGCTGACCCGCTCCGGAGCCGTGACATGAAGATCCTGCTCGCGCTGCTCATCGCTGCCACGGCCGATGCTCCGAGCGGCACTCCCAGCGGCCGTCCCGCAGCGTACGCGACGGCGCAGAACGCGCTCTCGAGGCCGGACCCCGCCGGCCTCCTCGAAGATCAGGTGCGCGCGATCCTCGCGCAGGAGCACGTCAACGCGGCCGCGGTGGTGCTGGTGAGCGGCGACCGCGACGTCTTCGTGCGCGGGTTCGGCCGCGACGCGAGCGGCCAGCCCGTGGGCGACGACACGCTCTTCCGCCTCGGCGCCACCTCGGAGCTGATGGTGGGCCTCCTGGCCGAGCGGCTCGCGCACGAGAACGATCGCTTCGACTCGCCCCTCTCGCGGCTCCTGGTGAAGGACGACCCGGTGGTGAACCCCTTCGAGACCGGGACGCCGCTCACGCTCGCGCACCTGCTCGAGCACACGAGCGGCCTGGAGGACGCGCTGCCGGCCGAGGACCTGGAGCTGCCCCCGGGCAAGGAGCCAGAGGCCCTGGAGGACCTGGCGAAGCTGCGGCCGCGCGTGGTGCGCTGGCGGCCTGGCTCGCGGCACTCGCTGTCGGCCATCGACACCACCCTGGCCGCGCTGGCGCTGCAGGAGTTCGCGGGCAAGCCCTTCTTCCGCAACCTCGCCGAGACGGTGTTGGCCCCCCTCGGCATGTTCAACACCACCTGGGTGCTCACCGAAGACGAGCGCGCGCGCACGGTGGCCATGCGCCGGGGGAGGTTCCTCAGCGACGCGATGCCGCGGCACTGGGCGGCGCGCGGCCTCGTGTCCAACGCGCACGATCTCGCGCTCCTCTTGCACATGCTGTGCACGCGCGGACGGACCAGCAGCGCCGAGTTCCTCAGCGAGAAGCAGCTCGAGCGCGTGGAGCACGGCCTCACCCAGCCGCTCGCCGACAAGCGCGCCACCGCGGGCTTCGGCGTGTCGCCCATCGCGGCCGACGGGTTCGACGGCGTGCAGATCCGCGGACGCACCGAGGGCACGCTCTCCGAGCTCACCTGGTTCCCCGAGCAGGGCCGCGGGCTCGCCATCCTCGTGGGCGACGGAGGGGCCACCACGGCGCGCGCGCTGCTGAGCCAGACGCTGCGTCGGGCGCTGCTGTCGACGGCGGCCCGCCCGGCGCCAGCGCAGGTCGTCGAGGTCCCCTCCGCCGAGCTCGCGAGCAAGGTGGGCTACTGGAGCCCCGTCTCACCCGGCGATCGCCTCGTCGCCCCCGCGCTGCGCCTGTTCGGCAACATCGAGCTCTCGCTCTCCGCGGACGGCAAGGCGCTGGTGCTGGGCGGCCTGCACGGACCCAAGACGCGCCTCACGCCCGCCGCGGGCGGCGTGTTCAGCGCAGACGGCGCGCGCCCGGCCTACGCGTTCCCGCAGGAGGGCGAGCACGAGCTGCTCCTCACG
>JAFEBC010000151.1 GCA_018266095.1 Deltaproteobacteria bacterium | reverse complement strand
TCTTCTTCAACCAGTGTCAGATGTCGGGCGTGGTGCCGCAGCTCTGCCTGCTCTTCGGGCCCAGCGCGGCCGGTGGCGCGTACATCCCGGCGTTCTGCGACCTCGTGATCATGGTCGAGGGCAACGCCAGCATGTACCTGGGCTCGCCGCGCATGGCCGAGATGGTCATCGGCGAGAAGGTCTCGCTCGAGGAGTTGGGCGGCGCGAAGATGCACTGCAGCGTCTCGGGCTGCGGCGACGTGCTCTGCAAGACCGAGCCGGAGGCCATCGAGGCCGGGCGCCGCTACCTCTCGTACTTCCCCGAGAACTTCGCGGCGGATCTACCCGTCGTCCCGGCCAAGGCGCCCGCGGCGAGCGGCAAGAAGATCGAGGAGATCCTCCCGCCCGACCAGAACAAGTTCTTCGACATGTTCGCGCTCATCAAGGAGCTCGTCGACGCGGACTCGATCTTCGAGGTGAAGAAGCTGTTCGCGCAGGAGCTCATCACCTGCCTCGCGCGCATCGACGGCAAGCCGGTGGGCATCATCGCGAGCCAGCCCAAGTACAAGGGCGGCGTCTTGTTCGTGGACTCGGCGGACAAGGCCGCGCGCTTCATCTGGCTGTGCGACGCGTTCGGGATCCCGCTGCTCTATCTCGCGGACGTTCCGGGCTTCATGATCGGCACCAAGGTCGAGCGCGAGGGCATCATCCGCGCGGGCGCGAAGATGATCATGGCGATGAGCGAGGCCACCGTACCCAAGCTCTGCGTGGTGGTGCGCAAAGCGTACGGCGCCGGACTGTATGCGTTCTGCGGCCCGGCCTTCGAGCCCGACGCGACCATCGCGCTGCCGCAGGCGATGATCGCGGTCATGGGTCCCGAGGCGGCCGTGAACGCGGTGTACTTCAACAAGATCCAGGAGAAGCCGGAAGCCGAGCGCGCCGAGTACGTGAAGACGCTGCGCGAGGAGTACAAGGCCGACATCGATCTGATGAAGCTCGCGAGCGAGCAGGTGGTCGACGCGGTGGTGCCGGGCGAGAAGCTGCGCGGCGAGATCCAGCGGCGGCTGTTCGCGGCGGAGCAGAAGATCCGGCCGGTGAACCCGAAGCGGCGGAGCGTGACGCCGGTGTAGGAGCGCAGCAGAGGCAAGAGCAAGAGCACGGGCAACAGCTTCAACGCGGAGGCGCGGAGACGCGGAGGGGTTGGTGCTGATCTGCGGGCGCACCGCCAGGATGGCGCCGACCTGGCTGCTCCTTGACGGGCCGAGCACCTTGCCCTCCGCGTCTCCGCGCCTCCGCGTTAGAAGCAGTTGCAGTTGGTGTGGCTGTTGCAGTTGCCCGTCGATCGAGAGGACCAGATGAAGCTCCAGCGCGCGCTCCTCTGGACGGCCACTGTCGTCGCGCTCGCGTTGGGTCAGCAGTTCCACGACGCCTCGCAGCGGCCGCTGCCGTACGTGCTGCTCGGGATCGCTACGCTGTTCCCCCTCGCGGCGACGTTCCTGCACAAGGACCAGAAGTGGCTCTCGCGCTGGCCGCTCTTCGGCGACCTCGTGCTGGTGCTGGCGGCGCTGGGCCTGTCGCTCGAGGTCTTCGGGCAGTTCACGGGCCTCTATCGCTGGGCCGCGCAGCCGCATCATCCGCCCTTCGACAAGGTGGCGCTGCTCGTGTCCGTGAGCGTCGTGCTCGGGGCGGTGGGCCTGGCGGCGACCGATCGCGTGGGCCGCGTGACGAGCGCGGTGATGGTGATCGCGACCGTGCTCCTGGGCCTGCTCATCGTGCACGACACCAAGCCGTGGATCGACGTGTACCTCTTCCACACGCGCTCGGTGGAGGCGCTGCTGCACGGGCAGATGCCCTACGGCGCGTTCACGCCCAACATCTACAAGGGCATGCCCTTCTACGCGCCCGAGGTGCTCACGCCCGACGGCGCGCAGGTGCACCTCGGCTTCCCGTACCCGCCGCTGCAGCTCCTGCTCGCGCTCGCGCCGCAGCGCCTCCTGGGCGACTACCGCTACCTGCACATCCTGGCCATCGGCGTCTCGTGCGCGCTGATGTTGTGGATGAAGCCCGGGATGAAGTCGCGCGTGGCCGTCGCGGTGTTCCTGCTCGCGCCGTGGATGATCTTGGTGATGGAGCAGGGGTGGACCGAGCCCTTGCTCGTGCTCTTCTTCTCGCTGACGATGGTGGCGGCCCTGCGCGCGCCGCGGATGTTGCCGTTCGCCCTGGCGGGCGTGTTCGCGATCAAGCAGTACGCGGTGGCGCTGGCGCCGCTGGTGTTCCTGCTCGTGGACGATCGCAAGCGCGCGTGGCGCATCGTGATCCAGTCGGGCCTGCTCGCCGCGGCGACGCTGGTGCCGTTCGCGCTCTGGGACTGGAGGGGGCTCGTGAACGATCTCGTGCTGTTCCTCGTGCGCCAGCCGCTGCGCCCCGATTCGTACAACTGGACCTCGCTCGTGTGGACGCACTGGCGCGTGCTGATCCCGCAGGGGCTCGCCTTCGCGTCGCTCGTGGCCGCGGTGCTGCTGACGGTGTGGAAGGGGCCGCGCGGGCCGCTGGGGTTCGCCTCGGGGACGATGCTGGGGTTCACGCTCTTCTTCGGCTTCAGCAAGCACGCGTTCTACAACTACTGGTTCTTCCTGCTCGCGGTGGCCGCGTGGGCGCTGGTGCTCTCGGACGACGAGGCGCCGGTGCCGGCCCTTACGCCCGCCGCCGTCTCGAAGTAGACAACGAGCGTGACCGTGGACTCCTTCGCCGCGCCGCCCGCGTTGCCCTCGCCGCTCTCGCGCGCCGACACCTGGCGCCGCTTCCGCCTCCCCGCGCTGGTGTGCCTGGCCCTGCTCGTCTGGGGCTACGCGCGCACGGCCCCGGGGACGAAGTTCGAGGCGCCCTGGGGCTACCGCACGTGGTCGTTCGCGGAGCTCGCGTACTCGGACATCATCGCGCTGCACGACGATCGCGGGGGCGGCCTCCACCAGCTTCCGTACGTGCAGGACAAGATCGAGTACCCGGTGCTCCTCGGTGTGGCGATGTGGCTCCCCAGCGTGGCGGCGCCCAACCGCGGCGGCTACTTCGCGCTGACGTATCTGTGGATCGCGCTCTCGGCGCTGGGCGTCTTGTGGATCCTCTGCGCCTTCCAGGGCACGCAACCGTGGATCTTCGCGGGCTCGCCGGCGCTGCTCGTGTATGCGCCGCTCAACTGGGACCTCATCGGCGCCCTGCCTCTGGCTTTGGGGCTCTACGCCTGGTCCCGCGATCGCGATCGGGCCGCGGCCGCCTGGCTCGCCATCGCCACCTGCTTCAAGCTGTTCCCGATCCTGGCCCTCTGGCTCCTGCTCGTGACCTCGCTGCGCAAGTCGGTCAAGCACGCGGTCACGCTCGGCGCCATCGCCCTCGGCATCGCGCTCGCCATCAACCTGCCGTTCGCGCTCGCGCCCGATCCGGTGCACTCGAACTGGGCCTGGTTCTTCGAGTACAGCCGCATCCGCGAGATCGAGCCGAGTCTCTACCTGCTCCTGAACTTCGACGCGCGCGCCTTCGCCCAGAAGGCCAACGTGGTCTCGTCGCTCATCGTGGCCACCGCCTGCTTCGCGCTCGGCGGCGTCGAGCTGCGCACGCGACGGCTGCCCATCCTGCCCGCGCTGATGGTGCTCTTCGCGGTGTTCTTCATCGTGAACAAGGTCTACTCGCCCCAGTACTGGCTCTGGGTCGTGCTCGCGCTGGCCCTCGCAGGCGGTCCGGCCTCGCTCGGTGTGGCCGCGGGCGCGATGGCGCTGGTCGACTACGTCGGCTCGTTCGCCCACCTGCACGTGCAGATGCAGCGGATCGGCCATGTGACCGGTTGGTACCAGCAGCATGTCTTCTGGCCCATGGTCAGCCTTCGTTACACCGCGCTGGCCGTTCTGGGTGTATGGGGAGCTGTGCAGGTGTGGTTGCAGCTCGCACGGAAGGTTCCTTCGCACGCGGAGCCTGCTCAGGTATAACGACACGGGGTTTCAGGTCCGCAAGATCACGGAGGGTCCTGCATGTCGGCGCCGGAAGGCCGCACCAGCCAACCGAGTTTTGGTCGCTACCGCGATCCGTCCCTGCTTGGGCAGGGAGGCATGGGCGCCGTCTACAAGGCGACGGACCCGCAGCTCGACCGCTTCGTCGCCATCAAGGTGTTGACGCACCGCGAGCCGAAGTATGTCGAGCGCTTCCGACGCGAGGCGCAGGTGCTCGCGAAGATCATGCACCCGAGCATCATCCAGATCTACGAGATCGTGGGCTCGGATGAGGAGCAGCTCGATCCCTACATCGTCATGGAGTACTTCGAGGGCAAGCCCCTCGACACGATGCTGAAGATGGGGCCGCTGCCCGGCAAGACGATGGTCAACATCCTGCGCCAGACGGCCGAGGGCCTCAAGAAGGCGCACTCGAACGCGGTCATCCACCGCGACATCAAGCCGGCGAACATCATGATGGCGGCCAACGGGGACGTGAAGATCCTCGACTTCGGCATCGCCAAGGCGCTGGACGCGAAGAAGGACCTGACCGGCAACACCGTGCTCGGCACGCCGTACTACATGAGCCCCGAGCAGGCGATGGGGCAGCCCATCGACGCGCGGACGGACATCTATTCGCTGGGGATCACCGCGTTCCACCTGCTCACGGGCAAGCGGCCGTTCGAGGCCAAGAGCAAGGTCGACGTGATGCTGATGCAGGTGAAGAACCCGCTGCCCAGCATCCACGACTCGGTGCAGGGCGTCGATGATCGGCTGGTCAAGATCGTCGAGCGCATGTGCGCCAAGCAGCCGCAGTCGCGCTACCAGAACACGGATGAGCTCGTCGCCGCGCTCGATGAGCTGCCCAAGAGCCTGGGCGGGCGCGTGCCCGATGGGTCGGGCGATTCGCAGCCGAGCGTGAGCGCGAAGAGGGCCCCGCAGCCGCCCCCGCCGCCGCCGTCGACGAGCCAGGAGCGGCCGGTCAAGGCGTCGACGCCGAATGTCCCGCCGGTGCGCGCCGAGGCGCCCAGGCCCGGGACGCCGCGGCCCGCCTCGAGCCCTGCCGCCGCGCCCGTGCGCGCCCAGCCGCCGCAAGCTCAAACTCCGGGCCGCACGCCGCGCCAGCCGACCATGCCGCCGGTCACGCCCGCTCGCGCCGCGCAGGCGATGGGTGTGTCGGGGACCCCGGTCCCCCGGCCGGATGTGTTCCGTGGGCCACCTGCCGCGGTGCCCAAGCCGTCGCGCGCGTGGGTCGGGATCGTCATCGGCGCCGTCGCGGGCCTCGTGATCGCGGGCGGCGCGCTGGTCTGGTTCCTCAAGGCCAAGGACGCCAACAAGCCCGGCCGCGTGCCCGCCAAGGGCTGGATCTATCCGGGCGCGCCGGCGCCGCCGCTCAAGAAGGTCCAGGCGAACGGCGGCTACGGCAACTGCGTCTTCTCGACCAAGCCCATCGAAGCGGGCAAGGAAGAGGCGGCGCAGATGCGCACCATCTTCGGCACGAACGAGGGCATCCACGGGCGCTGCTACTTCGCGCACCAGGTGGGCCCGAACAAGGCCGGCGAGGTGTGGCAGGAGCTCTGGGTGGACGGCGTGAAGCGCGCGCAGATCATCTACGACCCGCCGCTGCCGAACGACGACGACCAGTTGCAGCTCGAGCCCGGCGTGCAGCACGCGTCTCGCATCAACGAGCTGCCGAGCGGGAAGCACGTGTTCTCGCTCTGGATCTACCGGCAGGGCGAGGACGCGGAGAACCCGGAGCCGCTGGCGGCGGGCGAGTTCACCGTTCGCAAGTAGAGCGAAAAGCCAAAGCTCACAGGAAGGAAAGAAGGAAAGGGGTTCGTCCTCTCTCCGATTGGCCAGGGTTCTGGGTTGGTCTTGAGCCAAGCCCGCTCATGTTCCTTTGGCTGGGATCAGCGCTCCCGACAACGATCCTTCTTTCCTTCTCTCCTTCCTGTGAAGCAGTTGCAGTTGCTCTTTGGTGCGTATAGCGCACAGCGTCGCGACCGTGTAAAAGGCGCCTCGAAACTCCATCTTCGAGGCGTCCCGCATGAACTTCGATCTGTCCGAGAGCCAAGAGAAGCTGATCTCGATGGTGCGCGACTTCTGCGTGCGCGAGGTGAAGCCGTACGCGCGTGAGTGGGACGAGAAGGAGGCGTTCCCGCGTGAGGTCGTGGCGCAGTTGGGTGAGCTCGGGCTCTTGGGCATGGCGGTGCCCGAGGAGCTGGGCGGGTCGGCGCTGGACACGGCGTCGCTGGCGCTGGTGGTGGAGGAGGTGGCGCGCTGGGACGGGTCGCTCGCGCTGACAGTGGCCTCGCACAACGGCCTGGGCACCTCGCACATCCTGCGCTTTGGCAACGACGCGCAGCGCAAGAAGTACATCCCGGACATCGCGGCGGGGAAGAAGCTCGCGGCGTGGGGCCTGACGGAGCCGGGCAGCGGGTCGGACGCGGCGGGCATGCGCACGACGGCCGTTCAGAAGGGCAACGGCTGGGTGCTCAACGGCTCGAAGATGTTCATCACGCAGGGCTCGGTGGGCGACACCTTCCTCGTGCTCGCGGTGACTGACGCGGCCAAGAAGCAGAAGGGCGTGACGGCGTTCGTGCTCGACAAGAGCATGAAGGGGTTCACGCAGCGGCAGCTCCACGGCAAGCTCGGCATGCGCTCGTCGGACACGGCGGAGCTGGTGTTCGAGGACGTGTTCGTGCCGGACGAGAACCGCGTGGGCGAGATCGGCGCGGGGTTCATCGACACGCTCAAGATCCTCGACAAGGGCCGCATCACCATCGGCGCGCTCTCGGTGGGCCTGGCGCGCGGTGCGCTCGAGGAGTCGATGGCGTATGCCAAGGAGCGGCAGGCGTTCGGGAAGCCGATCTCGGACTTCCAGGCGCTGCGCTGGATGATGGCGGACATGGCGACCGAGATCGAAGCGGCGCGGCTGCTCGTCTTGCGCGCGGCGGCGCTCTGTGACGCGGGGCGGCCGTACACGGTCGAGGCGTCGATGGGCAAGCTGTTCGCGAGCGAGGCGGCGTGCCGCGCGGCGGCCAATGGCGTGCAGATCCACGGCGGGTACGGGTACACGTCGGAGTTCCTGGTGGAGCGCATCTACCGCGACGTGAAGCTGTGCACGATCGGCGAGGGCACGTCTGAGATTCAGCGCCTCATCATCGCGCGCGAGCTGCTCAAGTCGTAAGCGACAGAGAGTCGACATGCGGACCTTCATCAAGAACGGGATCGCGGCGGTGGCCGTGCTGGGGACGGTGGCGTGCGCGGGCTCGCTGCGCACGTTCGCCAACGCGCGCGAGGGCAAGGACGGCTGCGCGCAGATGATGCAGTGGGCGCAGGAG
>JAFEBC010000150.1 GCA_018266095.1 Deltaproteobacteria bacterium | reverse complement strand
GGCCGCATCGAGCGCGGCGTCGAAGGCATCGGCGGAGACCGCGGGCTTCTTCCCCGGCGGCGGCTTCCCAGGTGGACGCGCGAGCGCCCCAGGCGGCTTCCCCGGCGGCGGCCGCGGCGCAGGCTTGGCGAGCGGCAGATCCGGACGCGACGAGAGCGGCGACCCCGGCGTCGCCGACGCGTCACCGGTGAGCTCGGCCATGCCGAAGAGGTCGTCGGCCTGCAGGCGCGGCTTCCCGTTGTTCGCGGCGGGCGCAGCCGGCGCACCAGGACGCGCGGCCGGGCGCAGCGGAGTCCCCGCAGGCTTGGCAGCGGCGCCGGGCGGTCGCAGCGGCGCCGGCGGCGCGGCGGTGGGCAGCGCGAAGATCGCGGTCTGCCCCGGGTTCGCGGGGGCCGGCGGGGCGCTCTGTTGCGCAGGCCGCGCCAGGCCCGGACGCGCCGGAGCCCCTGGAGCAGCCTGCCCGCCGAGCACCCCCGGATCGAGCGCCTGCATCTCCTGGGTCTGTCCCGTGACGCCCTGTTCGCTCTTCTTGGCTTCCTGCGTCGCGCCCGAGCGCTTCACCTGGAAGACATTTTTGCAGGATGTGCAGCGAACGCGCACGCCCCGGTCGGTCACCTTTTCATCGGCGATCCGGAACTTCGACTGGCAATTGGGACACTGGACGACCACGGTGCGCGCATTCTCGCCTCGTTGGCCGCCGTTGGGCAAGAAACCAGACATCGTCGTTCTTGACACCCCCCCGATCCCTCTGCGCAAATCGCTTGCGGCGCCCCGCGTCAAGCGGGGTTCGACGCAGCGCAGGATCCACCCGGAGTGCACGATGGTCGACCAAGAGACGGCTCCCACCGAAGAAGTCGCTGACGGCAGCGCGGACCGCAAGGAGCCGAAGGTCATCAAGCGCTACACGAACCGCAAGCTCTACGACACCGTGGAGAGCCGGTACGTCACGCTCGACGAGATCGCGCAGATGGTGAAGGACGGCGCCGAGGTGAAGGTCCTCGACAACCGCACCAAGGAAGACCTCACCACCGTCACGCTCACGCAGATCATCTTCGAGGAAGAGAAGAAGCGCTCGCAGATGCCGCTGGGGATGCTGCGCGAGATCATCAAGAACGGCGGTGACACGCTCACCGGCCTCTATCAAGAGAAGGTCGGCACCAAGCTGCAGGAGCGCGTCTCCGAGGTGAAGACCAAGGCCGAGGCGCTGCGCGAGAACGTCGAGCAGAAGCTGCGCGGCGTGACTTCGCTCCTGCGCCGCGACGAGCTGAACGACAAGGCCAAGGAGGTCTGGACCGCCGGCGAGAAGGCGGCCGAGGACCTGCGCGGCAAGGTCGACGAGACCGTCAAGCAGGCCCTGGACGCGCTGGCCTCGACGGGCGCGATCGCCGATTGGGAGAAGCTGCAGAAGCGGCTCGAGGCGATCGAGAAGAAGCTTGAGCAGCTCGGCAAGTAGATGAGCGAGCCGAGCGAGCTGGCGCGGGCGCTGGCGCCGTTGCGTGCAGAGTACGTGCGCCGTCTCGACGAGATGGCCAATCGGATCAAGCCCGAGCACTTCTCGCGCGAGCCGATCGCGCGCACCGATGGCGGCCGCCTCGTCGAGGGCGAGGACGGCTTTCCCATCCGCTACGACGTCGCCGACACCAACGAGGGCTACACCTACGAGGTGTGCTCGGCGCACGACGACAAGCCTGCGCTGGAGCGGCTGCGCGTGGGCGCGACCGAGGTCGAGCTGCTCCCGGGCAAGTGGGAGGCGCTGGTCGTCACCTGCACCTTCGACGGCGATCCGGTCGAGGAGGACGCGCAGGCCCTGGCGTCGCTCTACCGCGCCTTCCACGAGCTGGCCTGGCACGGCGGCTTCACGCCGCGCAACAGCACCGAGCCCTGGTCGGGCCGCGTGCACCAGCTCAAGGTGGTCATGACCGGCTCGGCGATCGCGGCCGTGTTCGATCTGGGCACGCTGCCGGCCTCGGGCCTGGATGCGCTCTTGCGCGCCATCGATGGCTTCGGCGCTGCGCGCGCTCCGGTGGCGAAGGTCGTGATCGGCGGCGTCCCCCCGGATCCCAACGCTGCCGTGTAGGGCCGGCCCTCTGTTTGGAGTGAATGCTCGCCCGATCATTCACCGCAGAGGCGCCGAACCGCAGAAGTTTCGTGGTTGACAGATGGCCGACTTGACTCATCGCGCCAATCCTCGTACACGGCGCCCATTGGAGGCACCATGGCCCTGCGCGACAACCCCATTTTGAAGCAACTGATGCAGACGGGCGAGGAGCGGATGAGCAAGCTCGCCGCCAGCGTCCTCTCGAATGAGAAGGTCATGGGCGCGCTGCAGAAGGCCGTGTCCACGGGCCTGACCGCCAAGGGCCTCATCGAGTCGAACGTGCAGTCGGTGCTGTCGACGATGAACGTGCCGACCGCGGCCGACGTGCAGAAGCTCGAGGGCAAGATCGAGGAGCTCGAGCAGGTGTTCGAGGGCCTGACGGCGCGCATCGCGGATCTGCAGGACAAGGCCAAGGCGCACGTGGAGGCAGCGGTGGCGCCTGCGGCTGCGTCGGCTCCCGCGGCGCACGCTGCGGCCCCGGTCGCCCCTGTGGCTGCTGCGCCTGTCGCGGCGGCTCCGGTGGCTCCTGTCGCTGCGGCTCCGAGCGCGCCCGCGCCTGCTCCGGCGGCCCCCGCGCACGTGAACGGGCACGAAGCGCCCAAGCCTTAGGCGCCAGGAATAACTCCCGCCAACGCCTGGACGAGTTCGAACAGGGGCGCTAGCGAGGCGTGGCTGAGATCGAAGCCGTGTGGTGCAGTTGCTGCATCAAAGGCTTGATGCCAGCGCAACTTTGGTTCAGAGCAAGCCAGATAGGCATGAACCCATGCCTTGTCACGTAGCGCCTGCGTCGAAAACTCAGCTGAAACGCAGTGCATGAAGGCATCCGTACATTCAGCAGTCTTCAGGTCGCGATACGCGCGACGCACCAGCGTCTCCACACTGCCCCGGTGCGACGAACTGGGCAAAATCAGCTTCAAACGCACAGGCACTGTTGGAAAGAGAGACAACGCCGATGTGGCTTGTTCCAAAGCCTTGGCTGGGTCTTCCTCTGCATCGAGCACGACGCCGATGCTGCCAATCCGGGCGGCGTTGGGATCCATCGCGGCCAACTGTGCCAGCCTGAAGACACCTTGATTGTTGCTGGCAACCCAACAAGTGAATCGGGTCCAGAGCGAGCCTGCACACGCCTTGAAGAGGGCGTGCTCGTCGCCACCTTCTACGAGAAGGAGCGCGAAAGGTGCGCTCGGGAACGGGGCATTTTCTCGCTTCACCCTCTGATCTCCACACCCATTTCCTGCGCCGCCAACACCAAGTCGCGGTTGTAGAGCTTGGCCTCGATCCCTTTCGTGGTGCGATCAAGCCGGATCAGACGAAACGCATCATTCCCCTCTGGGAAGGCCGCGCGGGCAGCATGAACACACTCTTCCGAGTGAGTCGTGGCAAAGACCTGGACACTCTCTGCCTCTGCGCTGGCTGAGAGCCATCTAAACATCCTGTCCAAAGTCGTGTGATGGAGTCCGCTGTCGATTTCATCGACGCACAGCACCCCATCTTGAGACGCGAGAATGGACACTCCGATGTCGAAGGCTCGGTTCAGTCCGTCGCCCATCATTCGGAGGGAGAGGAGTGGCCCGGCATCCTCTATGTCGACGAAAACATCTGGGCGTCGGCCATTGAGCGACAGCACCTCGATACGGCGCAGGCGCGGCTCGATCAAGCGAAGCAGGTCCAACACCTCCTGCCCGCGGCGATTCAAGGAAAGATAAGAGAACTGACTGATGGCTTCGTCATCTGCGGAGCGGG
>JAFEBC010000014.1 GCA_018266095.1 Deltaproteobacteria bacterium | reverse complement strand
GACAATCCGGGGTGATTCTACGGGGATGCTTCACCGGTGTGCCCCGGCGGAAGGCGAGACCTACCCGTGAAAAGCACGGTCCAGTTCTTGCCATTTCCCGGCGCATGACCCTCCGGATGGCCCTCCGTCTTGCGCCCCTCGCAGTCGCGCTCTGGTCGTTCCACGCCTCTGCCCAGACCCTGACCCTGGCCGAGCCAGAGGTCTCCAATCCCAACGGGGACAGCGGCCTCGCCTGCGACACCTATTACTACGGTGGCTTCACGGTGCAGTGGACCTGCGACAACTGCCAGGTCGTGCTCGACGGCCCCTATGTGGTGGCCCAGGCCACTTACGTCGACGACGGCGGCCAGACGCAGTACCTCGACGTGGCCGGCTTCAACTATGGCGACGGCACGCAGGGCGAGCTCTACATCACCGACCCGCCGAACTCGGGACCGCACCCCCACCCGATCACGCTGAACGTCCAGATGCTCGGCGTCGACGGCTGGTTCCCCGCCACCGCGCCCCTCACCATCGGCGGCTTCTACGACGACGACCACCTCCCGGCCCCGCCGACCATCACCTGCCAGGAGTCGTTCGAGCAGAACGTCGACGAGTGCGGCAACTTCACCAACCAGGTCTACTACCCGGCGACCGTCGAGCACGTCTGCGAGTACGTCCCCCTCGACTGCAGCGGCATCGTCGACGGCGTCGACTCGTACACCTGCACCGCGACCGACAGCCACGGGCAGACCTCGTCGTGCACCACGCCGGTGACGTTCAACCGCGCGCCCCTGCGCCACCGCTCGGCGCCGACCATCACCGGCTTCAGCAGCAACCTGCCCGACGGCGGCTTCTGCGACACCGCCTACGAGAGCGTCATCAGCATCCGCTACGACGACGTGGGCTGCGGGGTGGCGCCGGTCAATGTGTCGGTCTCCGCCATCACCTACAAGGACCGCGACGGGAACGACCAGAACCTGAGCTTCTACGAGTGGCCGTCGCAGGACTACTACGGCAACGCGTCCCACATGAACCTCGCGCTCTATCTGCAGACCATCCAGAACGCGCCGGCCGGCACCACGCAGGCCACCATCTACGTGAACTTCCCCGACGGCACCGTCGCCCTGCCCTACACGCTGCCGACGCCCGAGCACTGCCCCTGCATCAACGAGATCATCTCCTCGTCCGGCCAGGTGCTCTTCGAGGACCTCTGGCCCATGCGCGGCGCGGACCTCGACTTCAACGACCAGAACTTCAGCTTCAAGTTCGACCTCGCGCGCGACGGCAACACCGGACGCTGGGCCAGCCTGACCGCGAGCTTCAAGTCGCTGTCGCTCGGCGCCACCATCGACAACGGGCTCTACCTGCACCTCCCCGGCGTCTCGCCCGACCAGATCCAGTCGGTGGTCCGCGTCAGCGGGGACGGGACGCGCACGGTCTGCGCGCCGCTCGCAGGGATGACCGGTGGCTGCGTGCCGCTGGTCCCGGGAGAGAGCGAGGCCGTCATCCCGGTGTCCGCCAACACGCGCGAGCTGTGGGCGAACCAGAGCGGCTACCTGGACACGGACCCGAGCGGCGCGACGGCCGACTCGTCGCCGGTGTCGTACATCATCACCTTCATGAACCTGCCGTACGGCCAGCCGGACTCGGGCAAGATGCCCTTCGACCTCTTCATCGCGCACAGCGACGACTACGGCCACCAGATCCACCTGTCGAACTACCCGGGCACGGACCTGATGGACACGAGCCTCTTCGGCACCGGCATCGACGCCTCGGACTACGGCGTCCAGGGCGGCAGCGTGTTCTTCGTGGACGGCGACGGCCTGCCCTTCGGCCTGCTGGTGCCGAGCGCCATCGACTGGCCGACGGAGAAGACCGAGATCAGCAACCTGTACGGCGGCATCACCGACTGGGCGGCCTCGGGCGGCAGCACGAACGAGGGCTGGTACACCGAGCCCTCGGCTGGCGCCGGGTACAACGAGAGCCCGCCGCTCGACTGGCTCGCGCCGCAGCCTGCGCCGACGACGGACTACACCGGCTGCGAGGACTGAGGCCCGGTCACAGGTTGAACGCGGGCGGGCGCTCGTCCATCACGTTGAGCGCCCGCTCCAGCGCGAGGCCCACGCGGCCGATCGTGCCCTCCTCGAACAGCTTGCCCAGCAGGGTCACGCCGTGCGGCACGCGGCGCTTGGGCGTCACCTTCTGCGCGGGCGCCTTCGGGTCCGGCGCCCAGTCGCTGCGCGGCTCGTCCACCTCGATGAAGCCGGTGCGCAGCGTGAGCGAGGGGTGGCCGGTGAAGTTCGAGATGGTCAGCATCTCGTCGCGCAGCGAGGGCACGAGCAGCACGTCCACGCTCTCGAACACGTGCGCCATCTCCAGCGCCACCTTGCGCCGCAGCCTGTCGGCCTGCACGAAGTCGACGGCCGAGAGGAAGCGCGCCTGGCGCCAGAGGTTCGGCCACGCGTCGTTCACCTGCATCTTGAGCTCGTCCACCTTGTGGCTGAGCGTGAGGTCCTCGAAGGCCGCGGCCGCCTCGGCGAAGAGCACGAGGAAGAGGTCGTCGTAGGGCCAGTCGGGCAGCGTCACGTCGACGATCTGCATGCCCAGCTTGCGCACCTGCTCCACCGCGGCGCGGTCCACCTCGGTGGCGGGCGGCTCGTTCATCCACTTGCCGAACACGCCCACGCGCAGGCCCTTCACGCTCTCGCTGGCGTCGAAGTCGAGCCTGCTCGTCACCGACGCGAGGTCGCCGGCGTCGGGCCCTTCGATGGCCTTGAGCACGAGGAGCGTGTCCTCCACGGAGCGAGCCATCGGGCCCAGCTTGTCGAGCGACCAGCAGAGCGTCATCGCGCCCGTGCGCGGCACCTTGCCGAACGTGGGCCGCAGGCCGTTGACGCCGCAGCGCATGGAGGGCGAGACGATGCTGCCTCCGGTCTCGCTGCCGATGGAGAAGCCGACGAGGCCCGCCGCCGTGGCCGCGCCCGGACCCGCGGAGGAGCCCGACGAGCCCTCCTCGAGGAACCACGGATTCCGGGTCTGCCCGCCGAACCAGACGTCGTTCAGGGCCAGCGCGCCCAGCGAGAGCTTGGCCACCATCACCGCGCCCGCGTCGTGCAGGCGGCGCACCACGGCCGCGTCGGTGTGCGGCACGCGGTTCCTGAACGGCTCGGCGCCGTACGTCGTGGGGATGCCCGCGGTGTCGAGCAGATCCTTGCCGCCCCAGGGGATCCCGTGCAGCGGCCCGCGGTACTTGCCCGCCTTGATCTCCGCGTCCGCCGCCCGCGCCTGCTGCAGCGCGAAGTCGTGGGTCCGCGTGATGGTGCACAAGAGCTGCGGCTGGAAGCGCTCGAGCCGCTCCAAGTAGACCTTCGTCAGCCGCTCGCTCGTCAACTGGCGCGATTCGATCCAGCGCGACAGGTGCGTCAGCGGCGCGAAGGCGAGGTCCACGTCCTTGGCCGGGAGCGGCGGCACCTTGTCCTTGCTGCGCACGAACTTCGCCTTCGCGGGCCCGCGCGAGAAGCCGGGCAGCACCGGGTTCCACAGCGAGGCGGGCGCCAGAGTGTCCTCGAGCGCGAGCTTGCGCGGACCGGTGCGCCGCTCGGTCATCGCGGCCATCGACTCGCGCCAGTTGGCCGCGAGCTGCGCCAGATCGCTTGGTGTATTTTCTACACGAACCAGCTTCTGCGCCTCCGCGAACACCTGCGGCGACACGGCGGGCCCCACGGAGGGCGCCGTTCCGAACGCGGGCGGCGAGGCCGGCGGCAGCGCGCCCGTCGAGTTCGGCGGCGCAGCGGGTGCAGCCATCGCACCCCCGTCGACGTCGGCGAGCGCCTTGGCCTGCGCGGCGGCGAGCGCGAGCGCGCCCAGCGAGGTGTGCGAGAGGAAGCGGCGACGCGAGGTCATCCGAGGCTCCTGGCAGCGTGAGCCCGCGAGCATGTGCGATCCGCGCCGCCAGGGGAAGGGTCAGCGCGCGGCGTGCCCCTCTTCGCCAGCGGCGTTCCCCCGGGTGCGGGCCACGAATCGATCGAAGTCCACCGCGACCGGATCGTGCTTGACCATGCGCGGCGTCTCAGCGAGGCGCGGGCTGAACACGCTCCGGCTCGCCGTGGCCTCATCCCCCACGGTCACGTCGGCGAGGTCGAGCAGGCTGTGGAACACCGAGCGCGTGCTCAGCCTCGCCCGCGCGTGCGCGTCCGCCTGCGCCAGCTTGTCCGCGTTCGCCGCCGCGTACTCCGGCGACGCCCAGAAGAACATGGGGACGGGCAGGTCGTACTCGTTGTCGAAGTTGTGCCCGAAGAGCGCGCGCGCGTCGTCCTCCACGTTCTCTCCATGATCAGACACGAACCAGAGCGCCTTTCGCC
This sequence comes from Deltaproteobacteria bacterium, assembly GCA_018266095.1. Taxonomy (GTDB): domain Bacteria; phylum Myxococcota; class Myxococcia; order Myxococcales; family 40CM-4-68-19; genus CAIWCD01. The sequence goes on along the minus strand of JAFEBC010000014.1, from coordinate 1,528 downwards.
CTGGCCGCCGCGACACGACCTCGACGAGGCCCGTGAGCACCTCATCGCTCAGGCGCACGGTGTCGTCGTAGAAGCGCACGAGGCGCTCGTGCTTGTCGGGCGCCCCGCGCGCGTCGAAGGGATCAAACCCCGCCGGGAGCCGGCTGTCGTACTCGTAGTGGCTGCCCATCGTGTGCACCACCACGAACACCTTGTCCGACTTCGCCTGTGCGAGGGCGTCCGCGGTCTCGGAGACGAGCACGTCGTCGTGGCGCCGCTCGAAGAAGCGCACGGTCCCGGCCTCGCCCGAGTAGCGGTTGATGGCGCCCGTGAACGGATCGCACTGCTGGGTGGAGAGCCAGATCGTCTCGAAGCCCGCCTCGCGCAGCGCCGACACGATCGACCGCTCGCCCGCCGCCTGCCGCGGATCCTCGATGGTGCCGCGGGTAAGCAGGAGCGGCACCGCGAGCTTGGTGAGCGAGGCCTGCGACACCACGTCGTGGAACAGGTGCACTCCGGGCAGGCGCGCGAGCTTGGGCGTGGTCTGCACGGGGGCGCCAAAGAGCTGCCAGCGATCGGGCCGCGCGCTCTCGCCCAGCACCAGCACGTACGTCTCGGGCTCGGTCACCGCGCGGGTGCGCTTCGCCCCGAAGCGGAAGTCCCGCGAGCTCAGCGCCGCCAGCTCCTGGCTGCGGTACACGCTGCGCGCCGTGATCGCCTGCGAGACGACGCCGAAGGGGCTGCTGCGGTCGTGCGACAGCACGTGCTCGATCTGCCCGACGTGGCTCCTCACGGCCGCATAGAACGTCACCGTCGCCAAGAGCGCGACCACGAGCGCGGCGCGGGGCGTACGCTGCTCCTGCCCCCGCAGGCCCCGCCACACCAACGCCACCACCAGCACCAACAAGGCCAGCGCCAGCGCCAACTGCCCGCTGCGGGCGCCGAGGTAATCGCCGGCGTCGCCCTGGTTCTCGACCAGCACCAGCAGCATCCCCGACGACAGGCGCGTGTGGTGGTTCACGATGACGAAGAGATCCGCCATCACCGTCACGTAGAGCGGCAGGAGCAGCACGTGGGTGAGCCGCAGGTCGCGCAGCACGAGCTGTGCCGTCAGCAGCGTCAGCACCGAGGCAGGCAGCACGAACAACAGCGACCGATCCGGCCCGCCCTCGCCCAGGTGCAGCTCGTAGAGCAACACCGGCGACACCAGATACAGGTTGGCCACGAGCAGCCAACGACGCCGCCACGCGGCGCGCAACAGTTCCGACATTTGGTAGCCCCCCCAGCAACTGCACCATCAAGCGACAGTTGAGACTTTCGCCCGATCGGCTACCGAATGTCAACGCGTCACAAAGCGGCGCGCACCAGCTTATTTCCACTGCTCCGCGATCTTCTTGGGAAATCCAGGATCGGCCTTGTTCGCCGAGAGGTCGAAGCGGATGTACTGGTCGCCCTGGAAGAAGTACGCCTTGCCGGTGCCGGAGTTGACCACGGCTTCGTGCGCGCCCGTGATGGTCATCCCCGGGAAGGTGGTCGAGTCGGACTTGTT
>JAFEBC010000149.1 GCA_018266095.1 Deltaproteobacteria bacterium | reverse complement strand
GCTTCATTGCCCTTGAGGCCGCGCTTCACCGACACCGCGTTGTCCTCGGGCACGTACTGCCAGAAGTCCTTGCCGTCGAGCAGCAGGAGCTTCTTCTCGGGCTCCGAATACTCCCAACGCACGAGTCCCGGCCTCTTCACCTCCACCGTGCCCTTGCGCACGTCGGTGCGGTCGAAGGCCGTGTACGTGTACGTCTGCGAGAAGCTGGCCGAGAAGTCCTGCACCTTCTTGTAGAGGGCTTGGATCTTCTTCGCGAGCGCCTCGCCCTGGACCACCTGCGGCGTCTTGGCCTCGGCCTTCGCGTCGGCCTTGGCGTCCGCCTGCGCGTGGGCCTTGGCCTCCTTGGCGGCGGCGGCGGACGAGAGCGCGAGCAACAGCGAGATCGTGAGGAGGCGGACGAACGTGTGCATGTCTTACGACCTCTGTTTCGGCGGCCCGGACACGCGCCGCGCGAGCTTGGCCCCGAGCTTCCAGTAGCGAGAACGCAGGAGCTGCTTCTGTCCTTCCGCGAGATCGCCGGCCGCGCCCAAGTGCCTGCGGCGCGCTTGCACCTGGCTGTGCAGCGAGATGGCGGCGGCCACGGACACGTTGAAGCTCTGCGTGAAGCCGCCCATGGGGATCTTGAAGGCGCCGTCGCAGGCCGCGAGCGTCTGGGCGGAGGGGCCCTCGTGCTCATTGCCGAACAGCAGGGCGACAGGACGGTCCGCGGGCAGCTCCGAGAGGAGCCGCGCGTCGGGCGTGAGGTGACCCGCGAGCACGAGATAGCCCTGTGCTTTCAGCGCTGTCGCGGCCTCGGCGCCGGACCTGTGCGCGTAGACATCGAGCCACTTGTCGGCGTCCTGCGTGACGCGCCGGTGCGCGCCGGCGTCGCCGTCTTCATTGGGGATGACGTGCGCCGCGAGGAGGCCCAGGCCTTCGCTCGTGCGCAGGACGGCGGCGATGTTGTGCGGGTCGAGGAGCCGGTCGAGCACCACGGTCACCGACTGGAGCCGCGCCGCCACCACGGATTCGATGCGCGCGAGCCGCGCGTCCGTCATCAGCGAGCGATGGAACGCGTCCTGCCGCGCCTGCTCCGAAGTTCCTTCGGAGGCGTCGGCGAGCTCACCCGCGCTCGCGTCGGCAGGAGACTCCGTGTCCGCCTCGGTCAGCACCTCATTCACGAGCCCGCGCGGGCCCAGAAGCTCAGCCGGATCGACCGGCCTCGCCTCGCCCAGCCACGCGCGGATCGGACGCCGCTTCTTCATCCGCGCTTGGTCTTCTTGCGCGCCTTCGCGGTCGGCAGCTTCTCGGAGGTCGTGGTCGGCCTGGCGAGCTTGGCCTTCGCGGGCTTCACGGCCTTCTTGGCCCCGGTCTTCACTGCGGCCTTCGGAGCCTTTGCAGCCGCCTTGCCAGCGGACTTCGCGGGGCTCGCGGCCTTGGGCGTCTTCACCTTCACGCTCGCAGCCTTGGCCGCCTTGCGCTCGGCGAGCAGCGCCTCCGGCTCGATCGCGCGCTTCTTCCCGGCCTCGCGCGCCGCCGTCTGTGGGCGCTTCTTGTCCTTCGCCAGCGCGCGCGAGATCGCCTTCTCGCGGGCACGGTTCGCCTTCGCCATCAGCTTCGCCGCCGAGTCGCTCGTGGGCGTGAACTTCTTGCCGCGCACCTGGCTCGTCTGCGCGGCGACCTCCTTGAAGATGCCGTCCTTGCGGCGGCCCGTGAGCGCGGGCCTGCGCGACTGCTTCTCCTGCGAGGCCAGTTCGCGCTCGTCGATGGGCAACTCCTCGTCGAGATCGTCCTCGGCGAGCGGCTCGATGGCGGGCGCCTGCTCGGGCACGGTCTCGAGGTGCGCCTCCGGCTCGGACTCCTCGAGATCGTCCTCGGTGAGCGCGCCCTCGATGGCCACCACGTCGCGATCGAGCGGCCCCGCGGTCTGCGCGCGATCGAGCGCCAGCACCGACGCGTCCAGGATCGCCTCCAGGCCCTCGCCCGTGGCGCCCGAGAGCAGGTGCACGACCAGCCCGCGCTTCTCCAGAGCCGCCTTGAAGGCCTCCGCGGCCTCACGCGCTTCGGGGCCCACGTCGACCTTGTTCGCCGCGATGACCTGTGGCTTCCGCGCGAGCGCGCGATCGAACAGCATGAGCTCGTTGTTGATCGCGTCGAAGTCGGCCACGAGATCGCGGCCCGCGATGGGCGCGCTCGACGCGTCGACGAGGTGGATGATCGCCCGGCACCGCTGCATGTGCTTGAGGAACCGGTGCCCGAGCCCCGCGCCCGCGTGCGCGCCCTCGATGAGGCCCGGCAGGTCCGTGAGCACGAACGAGCGCTGGTCCTTGTACTGCACGACGCCCAGGTGCGGCTGCAGCGTGGTGAAGGGATAGTCCGCGATCTTCGGCCGCGCGCGCGACAGGCGCGACACGAGCGTGCTCTTGCCCGCGTTGGGGAAGCCCACGAGCCCGACGTCCGCGAGCAGGCGCAGCTCGAGGCGCACGATCTTCTCCTCGCCCTCGGTCCCGGGCTGCGCGAAGCGCGGCGCCTGCAGGGTAGGCGTGGCGAAGTTCATGTTGCCCAGGCCACCGCGGCCACCCTTGGCGAGCAGGTAGCGCGTGCCGTTGTCGCGCAGGTCCGCGATCACCTGGCCCGTGCTGGCGTCCTTGACGAGCGTTCCCGGCGGAACCTTCAGCACCAGCTCCGGCGCGGCGTGCCCGTTCTGATCGCGCCCGCGGCCCGGCTCGCCGTTCTTGGCCTTGTACTCACGCTTGAAGCGGAAATCGAGCAGCGTCGAGAGCCGCTCGTCGGTCTCCAGCACCACGTCCGAGCCGTTCCCGCCATCGCCGCCCGAGGGCCCGCCGCGGGGAATGAACTTCTCGCGCCGGAACGCGACCGCACCGGCCCCGCCGTCGCCGGCCTTCACGTGGATCTCGGCCTCGTCGATGAATTGCATCACACGCTCCAAATGAAACGAGCCGGCCCGGGGTCCCGGAACCGGCTCGTTGCGCTCATGCTTCGAGCCGCTTTACGCCTTGGCGACGACGTGCACGAAGGTGCGGTCCTGCGCCTTCTTCTGGTACTTCACCTCGCCCTCGATGACGGCGAAGATCGTGAAGTCCTTGCCCATCGAAACGCCGCGGCCCGGGTGCACCTTGGTGCCGACCTGGCGAACCAGGATGTTGCCCGGCACGACGGCCTGGCCGCCGAACACCTTGATACCGCGCGCTTGTCCCGGTGAGTCACGACCGTTGCGGGAAGAGCCTTGTCCCTTTTTGTGAGCCATGTTCGTTGTCCTCGCGTGAAGTTGGGGGCCGGCGTTACGCCGAGATCCCGGTGATCTTGAGCTCGGTGAAGTGCTGGCGATGACCACGGATGCGGTCCCAGCCCTCCTCCTGCGTGCGGAAGTGAAAGACCTTCTTGTGCAGACCGTGCGAGACGATCTCGGCGTCGACCTTCGCGCCGTTGAGCAGGGGCGAGCCGATCTTCAGATCAGCGCCCTCGCCCACCAAGAGGACCTCGAGCGCGACCTTCGCGCCCACGGCCTGGTCCAGCTTCTCGACCTTGAGCAGGTCGCCCTGCTTCACGCGGTATTGCTTCCCGCCCGTCTGGATGACTGCGTACATCGGTTCCGTCCTTCGACTTTTCCGACTCGGACTGCAAAGAGCCTGACGGGCAGGGAAATCCCGCCGCAGGCGCGGAAAAGGGAGGGCGATCTACGCGGGGAGGGGTGTGCCTGTCAAGTATCCAGGCCTCGGACGGGTTTCCGAACGGGGGGTGTGAAGCAGTTCACTGGCCGGGCGGGGCGGCGGGCGGGTCGTCCGGGTGTAGCGGATGGGGCGCGAAAACGTCTGAGAACTTGGGCGGAGCAAGGGCCGGAAATCGTGTGAGACCGGTTGGAAATCGTCTGAGAACTTCTGGCCAAAATCGTGTGAGAGCTTTCCAGAAATCGTCTGAGAACTTCGGGGGAGAGAGTCGCCGAACTTCGGGGGAGAGAGTCGCCGCATGAGCCTGGAATCATTGGCGAAACAGACGCTTCTGGGCCCTCTGTTGGAGGCCCTGACCCGCGAGTACGGAGGCTACCGTTTGCTCGACCATTGGCAGCAGGGCGAGTTCCACCACGACCTCGTCGTTCAGGTCACGGACACCAAGGACCTGCCCGGCCCGGTGTTGGTGGCCTCGACCAACTGCAACGCCGGCCTCAAGGAACTGCTCTGCTTCGCGGCGCCTCCGACCAAGGGCGCACTCTGGCACGCCCGCTGCCCGGCCAATCCGGCCTTCATGGGCGACCTGCCACCGCTCTTGGGCTCGGTGAAGACGAGCCAGTGGTTCGACCCGTGCGAGGTGCTCTCGGAGACCTCGCGCAGCGAGATCCGGGCGGAGTTTCGCGAGCGCGACGAAGGCGGCGGCTGGCGGCTCAAGGGCGAGGCGTGCGGGGTGCCGCGGAAGGCGTAGCCCGGTTGTGCCACATGGCACATCTGGTTATGCTATTTGGCATGACCCGCAAACACGCGAAGACCTCTGCTCACGGCATGCTCGGACTGCGCAACGCGCCGCGCGATGGCCTCGCTTGGGTCGCCGTGATCCGGGAAGGCGTGGCAGCGTCGGTCTTCGAACAGGTGATCGCGCCGCTCGGGTGGACGCTCGGGGATCTCTCGAAAGTGATCGCCGTTCCAGAGCGGACGCTGCATCGGCACAAGAGCGCCGGGACGCGTCTCATGAAGGGCGAGGCCGAGCGGCTCGTGCGCCTGACGCGGGTCATCGAGCGTGTATTCGAGGTGTTCGAGGACTGGCCCAAGGCGCGTGCCTGGCTTGCGGGGCCGATCCACGGCCTTGGTGGGGCGGCGCCGCAGGAGCTCTTGGACACCGACGCCGGCGCCGCGGTCGTCCTCGATGAGCTCGGTCGCTTGGAGCACGGCATCCACTCGTGAAGCTCTTTCGCATCACCGGCGCGAAGCATGCCGCGACTGCGCGCGAAGCCTTCTCAGGCGAGGGCGGGCGTCGCTTCGCTGGCCGTTGGCACACGGGCGGATTGCCGGTCGTTTACACGGCAAGCTCGTTCTCGTTGGCGCAGCTCGAGACGCTCGTGCACACGGTGAATCCGTCGGTGCTTCCGAAGATGGTCTTGGTGCACGCGGAGCTGCCGAGCGCGCTCAAGCGGGAGCACATCGATCCCGCGACGCTGCCTCGCGACTGGGCGCTCCACCCGCCGCCCGCTGCCCTTCAAGCGCTGGGTCAGGCCTGGCTCGTACGTGGAGCGAGTGTGGCGTTGGTGGTCCCGTCGGCGATCTCTCCCGATGAGGAGAACGTGCTCATCAATCCGCTTCACCCAGAGTTCGCACGGATCGTCTTGACCGAACCGCCGGAACCGTATGAGCCCGATGTGCGGCTGCACGCTCCGAAGCGCCGCTAGGCAGCAAAGCAGCGCCAAGAGTCTTTCTGTCTACGCGCGCACGACCTTGTGCTTGTCCTGCTTCACGCTCTTGCACGCGTTCCGCGTGTCCACCACGAGCCGCGCCTTCTGCACCACGTGCGCGTAGTCGATGTCCTTGTGCGCCGTCACGATCAGCACCACATCCGACTGCGCGAGCTCGTCGTCCGTCAGCGGCACGCTCGCGAACTCGAGGTCGCCGTGCTTGCGCGTGCGCGGCATCTTGTGGACGAAGGGGTCGTGGTAGCGCACCTGCGCGCCCTTCTCCTCGAGCAGCTCGCGGATGGCCAGGGCCGGGCTCTCGCGGACATCGTCCACGTCGGCCTTGTAGGCCACTCCGAGCAAGAGCACGCGCGCGCCTCGCAGGGCACGCGGGGTGAAGATGGGCTGGCCGTTGTCGGACAGCGGCGGATCGTTGAGCGCGTCCTGCACCCGCCGCACCACATGCGCGGGCATCCCCGTGTTGATCTCGCCCGCGAGCTCGATGAAGCGCGTCTGGAACTCGACCTCGCGCGCCTTCCACGTCAGGTAGAACGGGTCGATCGGGATGCAGTGCCCGCCCAGGCCCGGCCCCGGATAGAAGGGCATGAAGCCGAAGGGCTTGGTGGCGGCGGCGTCGATGACTTCCCAGACGTCGATGTGCAGCTTCTCGCAGAGGAGCTTGAGCTCGTTGACGAGCGCGATGTTCACGGCGCGGAAGATGTTCTCGAGCAGCTTCGTCAGCTCGGCGGCGCGCGTCGAGCTGACGGCCACCACGCGCTCGACGGCGCAGGCGTAGAGGGCCTCGGCGCTCTTGCGGCTGGCCTCGTCGTCGGCGCCGACGATCTTCGGGATCGTGCGCGTGTGGAAGCGCGCGTTGCCCGGGTCTTCGCGCTCGGGGGAGAAGGCGAGCATCACGTCCTCGGGCGCCTTGTGGCCGAACGACTGCACGAGCGGCTTCACGATCTCGTCGGTCGTGCCGGGCCAGGTGGTGCTCTCGAGCGCGAGGAGCTGTCCGGGGCGCAGGTGCGGGCCCAGCGCGCGCACGGTGTTCTCGATGAACGAGAGGTCGGGCTCGCGCGCCGCCGTGAGCGGCGTGGGGACGCAGATGATGAGCGCGTCGCAGCGGTGCGCCTGCGAGAGGTCGGTCGTGGCCGAGAGGCGTTTGGTGGCGAGCGCGGTCTGGATGTCCGACGCGGGGATGTGCTTCAAGTACGTCTCGCCCGCGAGGATGGCCTCGGGCTTGCGCGGATCGATGTCGAGGCCGACGACGGTGAGCCCGCCCTTGATGAAGGCGAGCGCGAGCGGCAGGCCGACGTAACCCAAGCCCACCACGCCGACCGTGAGCGTCTTGTCCGCGACCTTCGCGAGGAACCGATCAGAGTGCGCTGTCACAGCTCGAGCACCACGGGCAGAACCATCGGACGCTTCTCCTGTCCCTTCTTCCACACTGAGCGCACGCCGCGGCGCAGCGCCTCTTCGACCGAGCCCTGGTCCGTGCGCTCGTTGTGTCCCAGCTCTTCGAGCGCCTCGGCGGCCGCAGCGCGCGCCTGCTCCTTGCGCACGTCGTCGAGGCCCGACACGCCGCGGCCCAGGATCTCCGGCCCGCGCACGACCTCGCCGGACTTGCGATCGAGGACGCACAGGCAGATGACGAGGCCCGAATCGGCGAGGAGTTGCCGGTCGCGCAGCGCGATCTCGCCCACGTCTGCAGCGGCGCCGCGCGCGTCCATGTAGAGGCGGCCACTCGCCACGCGGCCAGCCTTCACCGCGATCTCTCCCTTGCGCAGCTCGATCACCTCGCCGTCCTCAGCCACGACCGAGGCGCGCTCGCTCACGCCCGCGCTGGTGGCGAGGCGCGCGTGCGCGGAGAGCATTCGATACTCGCCGTGGATCGGCAAAAACGAGCGCGGCCGTACGAGGTCCAGCATCATGCGCTGCTCGCCTTGGCAGGCGTGGCCGCTCGTGTGCACGAGGATGCTGCCGCCCGGACGCAGCACGTGACAGCCGCGCCGCACCAGGTGATCGACGAGCGTGCCCACCGTGCGCTCGCTGCCCGGGATCTCGCGGGCGCTCATGACGACGAGGTCCCCCTTCTCCAAGTGCAGCGTGGGGTGTTCGCCGAGCGCGAGCCGCGCGAGGGCCGAGCGCGGTTCGCCCTGCGCGCCGGTGCAGATGACGATCAATTCCTTCGGCGCGAAGTGGT
>JAFEBC010000148.1 GCA_018266095.1 Deltaproteobacteria bacterium | reverse complement strand
TCATCGAGGCCACGCCACCCGCTGCGGAGGCGCCCGAGGGCACGCCCCCGACCTTCAAGCGCGTGGCCGTGGGCGATCACCTGCTCCTGGGCGGCGACAACATCGACCTCGCGCTGGCCCGCCGCGCCGAGCAGAAGCTGCAGGAGACGGGTGCGCGCCTCTCGCCCGTGCAGTGGGGCGCCCTGGTGCAGGCGTGCCGGGCCGCGAAGGAGGTCCTGCTCGCCAACGACGCCCCCGAGCGCGTGAGCGTGACTGCGCCGGGCGCGGGTTCGCGGCTCATCGGCGGCACGCTGGCGACCGAATTGACGCGCGAGGAAGTGCGCGCGATCGCCCTGGACGGCTTCTTCCCGCAGGTGGCCGTCACCGACGCGCCCGTCGCGCGCAGCCGCACCGCGGGCCTCGCGGAATTGGGCCTCCCGTACGCGCAGGACGCGGCCATCACGCGCCACGCCGCGTCCTTCCTGCGCAAGCACGCGCGCACCGTGAACAGCGACGCGCCCGCGGCCCCCATCGACGCCGTCCTCTTCAACGGCGGCGCCCTCGCCAGCCCGCTCGTCGCCGACCGCTTGCTGAGCGTGCTCTCGTCGTTCCGCGCCGACGGCAAGCGCTTGAAGCTCCTCGACAACGACGCGCCCGACCTTGCCGTGGCCCGCGGGGCCGCCACCTACGCGCTCGTCCGCCGCGGCCTGGGCCTGCGCATCGGCGGCGGCAGCCCGCGCACGTACTTCCTGGGCGTCGGCGAAGGCGACCAGGCCAAGCTCCTCTGCGTCGTCCCCCGCGGCGCGCCCGAAGGCGTCGAGCTGGCCGTCCCCGACCGCACGTTCTCGCTCGTGCTCGGAAAGCCCGTGCGCTTCCGAATCTTCTCGGCGAGCGGTTACCGCCCCGAGCGCACCGGCGACCTCACCGACCCCGCGTCCGCCGAAGCCGAGCTCGACGAATTGCCGCCGCTGCAGGCCGTCGTCCCCGGCGAGGGCAAGGCGCAGGTCTCGCTGCACGCCATCCTCACCGAGATCGGCACGCTCGAGCTCTGGTGCGTCTCCGCCGAGCGCCGCTGGAAGCTCGAGTTCCAGCTCCGCGGCGAGAGCGCCCGCGAATCCTCCGGCGTCTCCGAGTTGCCCAAGGCCATCGAGCCCGCGCGCGAGGCCCTGCAGGTCGTCTTCGGCAAGAAGCCCAACGACAGCGCCAGCGTGAAGGACCTCTGGCGCGCGCTGGAAAAGATCCTCGGCGACCGCTCCGGCTGGTCCCTGGCCTGCGCCCGCGACCTCTGGGGCGTCCTCTGGGCCAACGCCGCCCGCCGCCGCCGCTCGGCGGACCACGAGCGCATCTTCTTCGCCCTCTGCGGCTTCGCGCTACGGCCCGGATTCGGCGCGCCGCTCGACGCCTGGCGCGTCGAGCAGACGTGGACGCTCTTTTCGCAGGGCCTGACGAACCACAAGGAAGCGCCCGTCTGGGCCGCCTGGTGGATCCTCTGGCGCCGCATCGCCGCTGGCCTGCCCGAGGCCGCGCACGTCGCGCTGTTCGAGGCCATCGCGCCGCACCTCAAGCCGGTGCCGCAGGGCCGCGTCGCCAATCCGGGCAAGAAGCCGCCGGGCCTCGCAGTGGACGAGATGGTGCGCCTCTTGGGCGCGCTCGAGCGCCTGCCGCCCGCGATGAAGACCGAAGCTGCGGGATGGCTCATCGACAAGCTGGCCTCGAACACGGCCGGCGTGGCCTGGGCCCTGGGCCGTTTGGGTGCACGTGTGCCCGTGGCCGGCGCCGCGCATGCAGTCGTGCCGCCCGAGGTGGCGAGCGCGATCCTGGAGCGCCTGCTGGCCCTGCAGTTCAAGAAGTCCGACGACGCGGCGTTCGCGGTGGCGCAGTTGGCGCGGCTGTCGGGCGATCGCACGCGCGATCTCGAGGAACCCCTGCGTCAGCGGGCGATCGAGCGGCTCCATCAGATCGGCGCCCCGCCCGAGTGGTCCAAGGCCATCCGCGAAGTGGTGGCGATGAGCGAGACGGACGAGCAGCGCGTGTTCGGCGAGGCGCTGCCGCTCGGGCTGCATCTGGCGTAGCTCTCAGAACAACAATTGCTCCACAGGAAGGAAAGAAGGAAGGGTGCCGACCCCGCAAGGCAACACCTTCCTTCTTTCCTTCCTGTGAAGTCTTTGCTCTTGGTCCGCGGTCCCGACTCACCGCGTCATATAATTCTCGCGCCCCCCTGACTTCCTTTGCTTCCGTCCGGCCACCGACCTGCCGTATGCTGAATTCGCAGGCCGATTTGCCGAGCGGTCTGTCCACAAAGTCCCACACCACGCGCCGACGGGACGGCCAGCGCATCGCAAGGCCCGCGGCGGAGGAAAGCATGAAGCTCATCATCGAGGACGACGAGGGCCGCAAGACAGTCGTCCCTGTCGTGCGCGACGAGATCACCATCGGGCGCCAGGACGGCAACACGATCAAGCTCACCGAGCGCAACGTGTCGCGCAAGCATGCGCGCCTGTGGAAGGACACGGGCTCGCTGGTGATCGAGGATCTCGGCTCCTACAACGGCGTGCGCGTGAACGGCGACAAGATCGCCGGGCCCACGCCCGTGAAGGAAGGCGACCTGATCGAGATCGGCGACTACGATCTCGGCATCCAGGGCAAGTTCGAGGCGTCCAGCGCGCCCCCGCCCTCCAAGCCCGCCACGCCTCCGGTGGCCAAGGCGGCCCCGCCCGCCACGTCGTCGCCCAAGATCACGCCCGTGCAGCCTGCGCCCGCGCCGGTCGCGGCGGCGCCTGCTCCTGCGCCCGCGCCTGCGCCGATGGATGGCGGCGGTCCGGTCGGCGGGTCGGGTGGCGCGACGGCCATCGTCAACATCAACAAGCTGATGCAGTCCGCGCCGGACATCGAGGCGCGCGACCTGGCCAAGAACGAGATGCCCCGTCTGGTCGGCCTGGCCGGCCCCTTCCGCGCGAAGGAGTTCTACCTGATGCGCTCGGTGGTGAAGTTCGGGCGCACGGACGAGAACGACATCGGCATCGATCACCAGTCGATCAGCCGTCAGCACGGCAAGTTCCAGCTCGAGGCCGAGGGCTGGCGCGTCTACGACAACAAGTCGGCGAACGGCATCAAGCTCAACGGCGAGGAGTACGCGGCGAGCTCGGTGAAGCCGGGCGACACCATCGAGCTCGGGCACGTGAAGTTCCGCTTCTGCGCGCCGGGCGAGAAGTTCACGCCGCCGCCGGAGAAGGTCGAGGGAGCGCCGGCGCCGTCGGGTGGCAAGCCGCCGCCCACCACCGCGGAGCTCATCGCGGGCGCGTCGCAGAAGGGTCCGATGGCGGGCTCGTCGCAGGCCGCCAAGAAGAGCGGTCCTCCGATGGGGCTCATCATCGGCGGCGTGGTCGGCCTCGTGGTCATCGTCGGCGCGGTGCTGGCGCTGATGAAGCGCGGGCCGGATCCGCAGGAAGCGGCGTACGAGTCGGCCAAGGCCTTCGCGGCCAAGAAGCAGTTCCTCGAGGCGGCCGAGCAGCTCGAGAACGCGGGCGACAAGGCTCCAGCGAACTTCAAGAAGAAGATCGCCGAGGAGGCTGACGGCCAGCAGACCTCGCAGCAGTTCGACGGCGCGGTCGCGGCGGGCGACGGCGACAAGGCCAAGACGCTCTTCGAGAAGTGCGCGGCGGAGAACTCCTTCTACTGCGGCAAGGTGAAGGAGAAGGAAGAGGCGATGAAGGGCGCCTACGCCAAGCAGCACCTCAAGAAGGCGAACGAGGCGAAGGCCGCGAACAACATGGCGACCTGCCTCTCCGAGGCGAACCTCGTCACCTCGCTCGATCCGAACAACTCGGACGCGAGCGGGCTGGCGTCGGCGTGCGCCCCGAAGGAGGCCGCGGTCGAGAAGCCGGTCGTCAAGGAGGGCCCGTCGCAGAAGGAGCGCGACGCGAAGGCCACCAAGCTGTTCAACGACGGCTACGCCAAGTCGCAGGCTGGCGACTACCCGGCGGCGCTCAAGGATCTGAAGGCCTCGCTCGAGCTCAAGCCGAGCAAGGAGATCCTGGGGCCGGCGCTGCGCGCGATGGGCATCACCGAGGCGCGTTCGGGCAACACGGCGGAGGCGGCGAAGTACTTCAAGCAGTACCTGCCGATGTGCGACCCGGCCGAGTGCCAGAAGATCAAGGAGCTGATCCAGAAGTTCGGCGGCTAGCCTCGAAGACGGCGCCGTCTGGAAGCACACGAGTCCCGCTTGGGCTGCGAGCCCGGCGGGACTCGTCGTTTTGCACGTCGATGGTTTCGAAGCGCTCGCGATCGGGTAGACTCCTGGGACCATGTCTGAGGAGGTTATGAAACTCATCGTGGAGGATGACGAGGGACGGCGCACGATCGTGCCCATCCTCGGCGACCAGCTTGCCATCGGTCGCGAGGAAGGGAACCAGGTGCGGCTGTCGGAGAAGAACGTGTCGCGCAAGCACGCGCGGCTCGTGAAAGAAGGCGGGCGCATCTTCATCGAGGACCTGAAGTCGTTCACGGGCGTGCGCGTGAACGGCGAGCGGCTCCACGGAAAGCGCGAGGTGGGCGACGGCGACCTCATCCAGATCTCCGAGTACGACCTCATCCTGCAGGCGAGCCCGGATGAGCTGAAGATCATGCGCAACAGCGACTTCGGCGACGACGACGACGAGGCGACCGCGGTGCGGCAGGGCGCGGGCTCGGACGACGATACGCTGTCGGCGCTGGACACGGCGGAGTCGGCGCGCAAGGACGCGGACACGGCCGTCATCGACAAGGCCGACGTGCCGAAGGAAGTGCTGGCCGGGCCGGTGCGGACGCTCGAGGTGAATGAGCGTCCGCGGCTGGTGGGCCTGGCGGGCGCGATGCGCGGCAAGGAGTTCGTGCTCGGGCGGACGCCCGCGGTGATCGGGCGCGCGCCGGAGTGCGACGTGATCCTCGACGTGCCGAAGGTGAGCCGCACGCACTGCCGGCTGGCGCTGGTGGATGGCGGGTGGAAGATCGTCGACGCCGAGAGCCGCCACGGGACGAAGGTGAACGGCGAGCCGTACGCCGCGAGTCCGCTCCTGCACGGGGACGAGCTGGAGGTGGGCGGCGTGAAGCTGTTCTTCGCCGCGGCGGGCCAGCCCATCGTGTTGCCGGCGGAAGCTCCTGCCGTCTCCCAAGCTGGTGCGCCCTCGGGTGCAGCGGCTTCGGCGACGGCGGCAGCGGCCGCTCCGCGCGCGAGGAGCGAGGCTTCGTTCGGGGCGCCCCCGCAGGCGTCGTCGGGCACGGGCAAGAAGGTGGGCCTGTCGCTCGGCGTGATCGTGGCGATCGTGACGGCCGTGGTGGTGGCGAACAAGTCGGGCCACGAGAAGCCGCCCGAGGCCGCGCCGGTGGCCGTCGAGCGCGTGCGTCCGCCGGAGCACGAGGCGCGCCTGGCGCCTGCGCCGACGCCGACTCCGCCTGCCCCTGCCGCGACGCCTGTGGCAGCGACTCCTGCTGCTGCCGCGGCGGAGATCCCGGATCCGACCGTGCCCGAGCCCAAGGCCAAGGCTCCTGCCGCTCCGCCTGCTGCGCCCGCCGCCGTGGTTCCTGCTGCGCCCGCCGCCGTGGCTCCTGCTGCGTCTGCGCCGGTCGCGCCCCCGACGCCCCCACCTCCGCCCGCGGCGGCACATCCCGTGGCCGCTGCAGCTCCCGCGGCCACGCCCGCACCGCCTGCTCCCGCGGCCACACCCACGAGCGACACGAGCGGCGAATCCGCGGCCGACATCGAGGCGCGCCGGCTCTTGAACGACGGCAACCAGCTCATGATCTCGCAGCACTTTGACGAGGCCACCGCGTCGTTCGAGAAGGGCCTCGCGCTCAAGCCGAGCGGTCCCATCGCGGGCAGCCTCTATCGCTCGCTGGGCACGAGCTACGCGCGACAGGGCAAGGCGGACGAGGGCGCGAAGTACTACCGGCTCTACCTGCCCTACTGCCAGAACCCGACCGAGAAGGCGGCGCTGGAGAAGACGCTCGCGGACTACGACGCGATGCAGAAGCAGAAATAGCGACCAGGCGGTCAGCTCATGTGCCGGCGTCGCCGTATCACAGTCGCGCTGTGAACGAATCGGCAGCCGCGTAACGGTCGCATGTGCCCGGAATCAAAGGCTGTGTGGCAGATGTATGACCACGTGCCCCTAGCCGCCTACACGCCCGGCGCGATACAGTGTCGGTGTAACGGCGGCCCGGGGGGCGGGCGCTCACAGGCACCGATGGAGGTTCCCATTGATGGACATTCGCACGTTGGTGGTCGATGACGATCAGGACTCGTGTGACCTGATCGAGAAGATCCTCAAGAAGGAAGGCTATCGCGTCGTCACCATGACCGACGGCCGGCGCGTCGAGGATGAGCTGCGCAAGAGCGCGGTGCATCTGGCGATCGTCGACTTGAAGATGCCGGAGATCTCGGGGCTCGACGTGCTGGCGACGATTCGCGCGCACGATTCGGACTGCGCGGTCATCCTGATGACCGGGTACGCGACGCTGGATTCGGCGGTGGCGGCGCTGCGCGGCGGCGTGGTGGACTATCTGCGCAAGCCGGTGCGCGAGGACGAGCTGCTGGGCGCCGTGCGGCGGGCGCTGGCGGCGAAGGGCCTGGCGCTGTTGCCCGAGGAGGAGCTGCACCGGAACATCGGGGCCTCCATCCGCGACCTGCGCAAGAAGCGGACGCTGACCTTGAAGCAGCTCGCCAAGCGCACGGGGCTGTCGGTGTCGTTGCTCTCGCAGATCGAGCGGGCGGAGAGCTCGGCGTCGGTGACGTCGCTGTACAAGATCGCGCACGCGCTGAAGATCCGGCTGCCGGAGCTGTTCGCGCGGGTGTAGGCGCGCGGTTCGCCAGAGGGGCCGCGTGGGTCAGCGGCCAGTGAAGCTCGGAGGGCGGCGCTCAGCGAAGGCCGCCCTTCCCTCTTTGGCGTCGTCGCTCGTGAAGCTCTGGCGGCGCAGGCTCTCGATGTGCGCGCGTTCGGGCTGCGTGAGCTGCGCGGAGGTGAGCGTGTGGATGAGCTGCTTCATGCCTTGCACGCTCTGCGGCGAGAGGGCGGCCATCTGATTGGCGAGCGCCAGGGCGCGCTCGAGCGGACTTGCGAGCACCTCGTCGACGAGGCCGATGCGCAGGGCCTCCTCTGAGTCGAGCGTGGCGGCGGTGAGGAAGAGGCGGCGCGTCTGCGCGGGGCCGAGCAGGCGCAGGACGCGCTGGGTGCCATCGGGCGAATAGACGACGCCGAGCTTCGCGGGCGGGAGGGAGAACTTGAGGCCGGGCGCGGCGATGCGCAGGTCGCAGGCGCAGGCGAGCTCGACGCCGGCGCCGAAGGTGGCGCCGTCGATGGCGCAGACGATGGGCGGCGCGCAGGCTTCGAGGGCGGCGCAGGCGGCGCCGAGCGGCGCGTCGGGCAAGTCGGGGAGCGGGCTGTCGGCGCGGGGCCTGTGAGCGAGCGCGTCGATCGCATCGGGCGCGTCCACCACATCCAGGCTGCCGAGATCGAAGCCCGAGCAAAACAGGCCGGGCTCGCCGGTGAGCACCAGCGCGCGCACGCCGTCACGGGTGGCGCGCGCGGCCTCCTGCGAGAGCGCGTGCAGGGACGCTGCGTCGACGGCGCCCTTCTTCTGCGGATTGGCGATGGTGAGGACGCGGACGCCGGGACCGTCGACGCCCGCGAGCGGATGATCCGCGCTGCGAATCTCCGCCGGCAAGGGCTACTCGAGGACGACGAGGATCTGGCCCTCGCTGACGGCGTCGGTCTCCTTGCAGCGGAGCTCCTTCACCTTGCCGGCCTCGGGTGCCTCGACCGGCATCTCCATCTTCATGCTCTCGAGGATGATGAGCACGTCGCCGCTCGCGACCTCGTCGCCGACCTTCTTCTCGATCTTCCAGACGGTGCCGGTGATGTGCGCGGGGACTTCGGTCATCGGGCGGTCTCCAAGGACGGTGGGAGGTCAATCTAGCAGGGCTCGCCCCGATCTTGGGATGCTTATTGGGGGTCCAGGGGGAGCGACAGCTCGCCCCTGGTGGAGGTTCCCGAAGGGAACCGGATCGCGGAGCGTCACATCGTTGTTCGGACGCCCGGCAGCTTTGAAGTGCAGAGACCGACCTACTGCAAGCGCTCCAAGAAGTGCGTGTCCAGCTCGCCCTTGGCGAACATCTCCGAGCGCGTGATGCGCAGGTGCAGCGGGATGTTGGTCTTCACGCCCTCGACGTGGAAGTTCGTCAGCGCGTGCTCGAGGCGCTTGGTGGCCTCGGCGCGGGTGTCGCCGTAGGCGATGAGCTTGGCGAGGAGCGAGTCGTAGTGCGGCGTGACCGTGTCGCCGGCGCGGTAGCCGGCGTCGACGCGGATGCCGTCGTGGAGCTGGCCGTCGGCGGGCACGGGCGTGTCGAAGCGCTTCACGGGGCCGGGCGAGGGGAAGAACTTCACTGGGTCCTCGGCGTTGATGCGGGCCTCGATGGCGTAGCCGTGCGACTTCACCTCGGCCTGCGTGAGCGGGAGCTTCTCGCCCGCCGCGATCTTGAGCTGCATCTGGACGAGGTCGAGGCCCGTGGTGAGCTCGGTGACCGGGTGCTCGACCTGCAGGCGCGCGTTGAGCTCGATGAAGAAGAACTCGTCGCCGACGAGCAGGAACTCGGCCGTGCCCGCGTTGGCGTAGCCGACGGCCTTCGCGGCGCGCACTCCGGCCTCGAGCAGCTTCTCGCGCAGTTCGGGGCGCGAGGGCAACTCGAAGGCGGTGGCCGGGGCCTCTTCGATGACCTTCTGGTGGCGGCGCTGGATGGAGCACTCGCGCGCGCCGAGGGCGAGCGTGGTGGTGCCGTCGCCCATGAGCTGGACCTCGACGTGACGCGGGAGCGGGAAGTAGCGCTCGAGGTACACGCTGTCCTTGCCGAACGACGCGCGGGCGCGGTCGGCGCAGGCGCGCAGGGCCTTCATCAGCTCGGCCTCGTCCTTGGCGACCTGCATGCCGATGCCGCCGCCGCCTGCCGCGGCCTTCACCAGCAAGGGATAGCCGACCGCGAGCGCTGCGGCCTTGGCGCCGGCCTCGTCGGTGACGTGGCCGCCCGAGCCGGGAACCACCGGGACGCCTGCGTCGCGCATCACGCCGCGGGCCTGCGACTTGTCCTTGAGCGCGCGCATGGCCGAGGGCGGCGGGCCCACGAAGGTGATCCCCGCGTCGGCGCAGGCCTGCGCGAAGTCGGCCTGCTCGGAGAGGAAGCCGTAGCCCGGGTGGATGGCCTCGGCGCCCGTCTGCCTGGCGGCGGCGATGACGAGGTCGGCGTTCAGGTAGCTCTCGCGCGCGGGCGCGGGGCCCAGGCGCACCTTCTCGTCGCAGGCAAGGGCGTGGAGCGACTTCTCGTCGGCGTCCGAGTACACGGCGACGGTCTTGATCCCGAGGGCGCGGCAGGCGCGGGCGACGCGGCAGGCGATCTCACCGCGGTTGGCGATCAGCACTTTCTTGAACACGGGTCAAAGCTCCCATCAGGTAGTTGTGCGCGCGTTCGTCTGCACGCGAACCGCGTGGCTGTCAAGAGAGGGACCACCTGCTTCGCGCCGCGCAAACGCGCCGTCACGTTGACCGGCACGGGGCGCGGGACTACCGTCGAAGTCATCCGCCGCACGCTCTCCTCCCACGGCAGCCGATCGAAGGTCGCCATGAACAAGCTGAAGCGCAGCGCGCAAGCCACGGTCCGGGAGCGGAAGCAGAAGGACCCCGCGCCCGTCGTCGACCTCGCCCAGGCCCGAGAGCAGCACCGGCGCCAGCGCACCGAGCGGCGCGTGCGCGATGTGCTCGACGACAACCGCGGGGCGCTGAGCCGGCTGTTCGCGAGCGGACTCATCTTCACGCAGAAGGGGAGCCGCTGCGGACGGGATCTGCTCGGGGCGCACCATGCGCTGCTCAAGGTGGTCGATCTGATCGCGCGCTTCGAGGAAGGCGCGCCGGGCGTGGGGCGCCTGGAGCTGAAGGCGGAGGATCTGTTCCGCGATCTGGAGACGCAGCTCACGCGCGCGATGCAGCTCTCCGCGCGGGCGGGTGAGTACATCGCGGGGCGCGGGCGGGACTAGAGGCGCGCGCAAGATCGTGGCGCAGTGCCACAGCGACGGTTCACCGCAGAGACGCAGAAGCGCAGAACTCTCTCTTCGTCATTTCCCGGTCCCGCTGAGCCGTCGGGCGTGCTCGGCTTGACGAACATCCTGCTGTTTTCTGTGCTTCAGCGTCTCTGCGGTGAATGTCCGAGGCTTGCACACCCGGCCGATCGGAGTTCCTGAAGCAGGAGAGCCGCCCCCGAAGGAGCGGCTCTCGCCGATGCCCGACAATGGTTCGTGCCGCGAACTACTCGTTGTGCCGCATGAACGTCGGGATATCGAGCTCGTCCTCGTCGATGCCCGTCATCTTGCGCAGCTCCTCCATCGAGAGGTGCCGCGTGGGGCGCTCGTTCGACGGCTTCGGCTGCGGCGCAGGAGTCACGCGCTGCAGGCCGGCCATCGGCAGGCCCGTGCTCGGCGCCGGCGTCTGGCGCTGCATGGTCACCTCGGGCGTGCGCGCGGGCGCGGGCGTGTTGAGCGCGTAGCGCGCGGGCCCCGGCTCGGTGCGCGAGGTCTCGTGGATCGAGCTGCGCATCGTCGTGCGCGGATTGTCGATGCGCTCGATGCGGCGCGAATCGCGGCCCGCGAAGCCGGTGGCGATGACGGTGATCTTGAGCACGTCGCCCATCGCGTCGTCGATGACGCTGCCGAAGATGATGTTCGCGTCCTCGTGCGCCGCCTCCTGGATGAGCGAGCAGGCCTGGTTCACCTCCATCAGCGTCATATTGCCGCCGCCGGTGATGTTGATGAGGATGCCGGTCGCGCCGTCGATGGCCACGTCCTCGAGCAGCGGGCTCTCGACCGCCTGACGTGCCGCGAGCAGCGCGCGCTGATCGCCCGACGCCGAGCCGGTGCCCATGAGCGCGACGCCCATG
>JAFEBC010000147.1 GCA_018266095.1 Deltaproteobacteria bacterium | reverse complement strand
TTCCCCAGGGCGCCGGAGACGACGCAGACGACGGACATCGCCCCTCGCACCGGAGCGCACCGCCCGTTCCCAGAGCGGCGGCGGGTACCGGGGAGGGTTACGCGCGCAGTTCCGCAGCCGGCCAGGAGCCAGCTTCCATCACCAAGTGCGCCAACCGCCGCCGGCGAGGACTGTCCGAGCACGAACCCTCCCCGGTAGCCGCCGACGCGCACGCCAACCTCAGGGCAGTTGAGCCGCCACGAGCTCCGCGATGTCCTTCGCCTGCATCGACTCGCCGCGCCCCGTCTCGTTGATGCCGTCCTTGATCATCGTCAGGCAGAACGGACACGACGTCGCCACCGTGCCCTTGTTGCCGAGCGTGCTCGCGGCCTCGTCGACGCGGTTCTGGTTCACGCGCTGGCCCAGCTTCTCCTCCAGCCACATGCGCCCGCCGCCCGCGCCGCAGCAGAACGTCTCCGTGCGGCTGCGGTTCATCTCCTTCACCTTGATGCCGAGCGACACCAGCGTCTGCCGCGGCGCCTCCGAGATGCCGTTGTGCCGCGCGAGGTAGCAGCTATCGTGGTACGTGACCTCCTCGCCGAGCGCCGCCTGGCCGGGCTTGAGCTTCCCGTCCGCCACGAGCTGCGCGATCACCTCGCTGTGGTGCAGGACTTTGAACTCGCCGCCGAACTGCGGGTACTCCTTGCCGATGGTGTTGAAGCAGTGCGGGCACTGCGTGATGATCTTCTTCATCCCGTAGCGGTTGAGCGTGTCCACGTTCTGCTGCGCCAGCGCCTGGAACAGATATTCGTTCCCGAGCCGCCGCGCCGCATCGCCCGTGCAGGTCTCTTCCTCGCCGAGGATGCAGAAGGTGACCTTCGCCTCCTTCAGGATCTTGATGAGCGCGCGGGACACCTTCTTCTGACGCTCGTCGAAGCTGCCCGCGCAGCCCACGAAGAACAGATATTCGTACTCCTTGGCCGCCTCCGCCGCGTTCGCCGCCAGCGGCACGTCGAGGTCCGCGCACCACTCCGCGCGCCGGTTCGACCCCAGGCCCCAGGGGTTGCCCTGGTTCTCCATGTTCTTGAACACGCGCGCCGCTTCATCCGGGAAGCGCGACTCCATCAGCACCAGATTGCGCCGCATGTCGACGATGCGCGGGAGCTGCTCGATGAACACCGGGCACGCCTGCTCGCACCAGCCGCACGTCGTGCACGCCCACACCGTCTCGTCCGGCAGGATCCCGCCCTCGCCCACGAGGTTCGGCACCTTCTCGGCCAGCTCCGGCGGGAGCTGCATCCCCTGCGCCATCGCGCCCGCAGCGCCCTCAGCCGCAGGCTTGTCGCTCGCGAACGCCTCTTCCGTCCCCGTGATCCGCGCCGCCATCTGAGCCAACTGCGCGATCGGCAGCGGCATCGACTTCGAGAACTCCGTCGCCGTGCGGCGGATCGCGCGGTTCACTTCCTTGTGCGACAGCGGCTTGCCCGTCACGTACGTCGGGCAATACGTCTGGCAGCGCCCGCACTCCGTGCACGAATAGGTGTCGAGCACTTCCTTCCACGACAGGTCCGTCAGCTTGGCCGCGCCGAAGCTCGTCGAGTTCTCCAGGTCGAGCTTCGAGAGCTGCCCCTGCGGCGTCGTGCGCTGGAAGAACACGGTCGGCAGGCCTGTGATGATGTGGAAGTGCTTGCCGAGCGGGAGGAAGTTCAGGAACGCCACCACGATCGTCACGTGCAGGAGCACGCCCGCCGTCATGATCCCGTGCAGCGCGCCCTCCGACATCCCGCGCAGGCCATTCGCGATGAGGCCCGCCAGCGGGAAGAACCACGGCGAGGTCTGCATGTGCAGCGCGACTTCCGACGCATCGATGAGCGCGTCGCTCCACACCACGCCCAGGATCATGCCGAGGATGAACACGCCCTCCCACGACTGCGTCATGCGCTCCTTCTTGGCGATGAGGCGGTAGTAGAGGAACGTCCCCGCGCCGAGCGTGGCCGCGAGCACGAGCAGGTCCTTGAGGAACAGGTACGCGCGCCCGATCCCGGTGCCCGCGTTGAAGAGCGGCATGACGAAGTTGGCGTCGAAGGCGAGCGCGATCGAGTTCATCGTGCCGAGCTGCGCCAGGATGAACGCGCCGAAGATGAGGATGTGCGCGAGCCCCGCGACCTTCTCGGGCTTGGACGGCATGCGCTTCTGGCCGAACCCGAACTCGAGCAGCTTGGCCGTGCGCTCCTGCGGATCGTCGACGCGGTTGTCGTGCCGCGCGAAGAGCAGCGGGCGGATGCGGAACGACATGATGTAGGCGAAGAGGCCGAAGCCGACGAGGAAGATGAGTGCTGCCGGGATGGGGGCCATGCGGCGTCGCTCCTGACTGCGGGTGCGGGCGCAGGGTAGTGGAGAGTGGCGCAGTGCGCCAGAGCGGTTTTCTCTCCGCAGTCCCGGGGCGTGGGGAGGGTCGCGCCTCGAGGGAGGCTTGCGGCACGACCGGCACCTCGCGTCCGCGAGGTGCTGGGAGCTCCGACTGGATGCCTTGATGTGCCGCGCCTCATCTCGGCGCGTTCCCTCCCCACGCCCCGTGCCCGCTCTTGGTCCAGGTGGATGGTGCGGTGGTCTCCCCACGCCCCGGGACCGCTCTGGCTCAAAACTCGTAGCCGCCCGCGAGCACGAGGTCGGGGATGGGATACACGGACGTCGAATGAGGCAGCCGATCGATCACCACTCCGGCGCCGAGCCCGATCTGCCAGAACCAGCGGTCGACGTACTGCCTGCGGGCAGCGCTGACGGTCACGACCCAGAAGTGCTCGTTCGGGCTATCGAAGATGCGTCCCTGCGCCCAGAGGCCGCCGTTGACCGCGAACATCCAAGTGGTGCCGCGGCCTGGCTCCGAGAAGTAGCGCAGCGAGCCGGCCCACGACGGACCGAGGCCAGCGGCGAGGAAGCCGACGAAGCCGATGCCCAGACCAGCCGCCGCGCCGAAGTGGTCTGAGCGCACCTCGAGGCCAAGGCCGAAGGCGTCCTGGGACGCGCCGAGGCCGAGGGACAGGCCGGGGCGGAGCAGCGGCACGCTCTCCTCCGCGCGGGCGGGAGCGGTCAGGGTGAGGAGTGCGATGCAGACGAGCAGGCTCGAGCGCAGCAGACAACGGTACACGGTGATCCCCCAAGTGCAGACGACGCGTCTCATCAAGGCCGAATGAGACGGCGCCGAGAAGCGATGACTCTACTTCATCCCCGGCAGCGGACTGTCCGGCCGCGCAAGC
Organism: Deltaproteobacteria bacterium; assembly: GCA_018266095.1. Lineage (GTDB taxonomy): Bacteria > Myxococcota > Myxococcia > Myxococcales > 40CM-4-68-19 > CAIWCD01. Next base: position 223 of record JAFEBC010000147.1, on the reverse strand, counting down.
TTCAGCCCCTTGTCCCGCATCACGCCCAAGAGTTCATTCGGCACATTCGACAAGATCGCCCCGGCGCCCGCGTCGATGTGCTTCGCCATCGAGGCCGTGCTGTCGAGCGTCCACGTGTACGCCATGCCGATCTTGTGCGCGCTCACGAGCTTCTTCCCGGCCGCCATCTCCTTCGTGTACGCGCCCGGGGCGCACGCGGAGATGCCCGCGCCCGCGATCACGT
>JAFEBC010000146.1 GCA_018266095.1 Deltaproteobacteria bacterium | reverse complement strand
TGGACCACCGCGCCCGGCTCGCGAAGCGCCGAGAAGGGCACCTCCTCGCCCAGCAGCTCCGTCAGCCGCCGGCCCTCCACCGTGTGCAGATCGAAGCGGAAGGTCTGCGCAGCGGCCTTGTTGCAGCGGGCTACCGAGCCGTCCTCGCGCTCGAGGATGACCGACTCCTCCAGCGCGTCGAGGATGGTCATCCACTCGCGGCCGGCGCGCAGCCGCCGCCAGGCGTTGTCGTCGTGCAGCAGCCCGGCGTCGCCGCTGAGGGGCGGCACGACCTCGGGTGGCTCCGAGACCGGAGCCTCGGTGTCTGGTGTCATCAGTTTGGATCCCTTCCACAAGCGTTGATGCACCAAGCTCATTCCAGAATCATCGGCACGGGCAACCAAAAACCTGAGTGAGTGTGAACTTTTGTATTCAAAAAGTGAACACTTGATTTGCGTTCATACTACCGCGGGGGTGGAAGAATCCACAAGGAATCCTCCGGTTCTCCGAGCGGGCGAGCGTCGCCGTCACGCGACCTGGGGCGTATGTTTCTGCGTGTGACGGGCCTGTGTCGGTCCCCGCGAGGGACGCGGCCGGGCTACTTCGAGGGCGCGGGCGTCAGCCGGTCGAGCAGGAAGCGCGTGAGGTTCGGAAAGTGCCGCGACAGCGCATAGAAGCGCGGATAGATGACGCGCGCCCGCCTTCTCTGCACGGCCTTCCAGATCATCCGCGCCAGCACACCCGTCGTGCCCATCGGCGCCTGGCTCGCCATGGACTTCTCGCCGTACTTGGCCACCGCCGCGCGCGCGAGCGGCGTGTCCACCGGGCCCGGATAGACGGTCACCACGTGCACGCCCGTGTTGCGCAATTCCCCGCGCAGCGCTTCCGAGGCGCCGCCCAGGCCGGCCTTGCCCGCGTTGTACCAGGCCATGAACGGCGTCGGCGCGAGGCCCGCCATCGAGGCCACGTCCACGATGGTGCCGCTCTTGCGCGCGAGCATCTGCGGCAGGACCGCGCGCCACAGACGGAGCGGCGTGAGCAGGTTCAGCCGAACCGTGGCCTCGGCCTTCTCGACATCGGTGCGCTCAATGCGCTCGACCACCTGCTGGCCGGCGTTGTTGATGAGCACATCGACAGGCCCCAGCGCGCGCTCGGCGTCGGCCAGCGTACCCTCGGCCTGCGTCGGGTCCGAGAGGTCCACCTGCACGAGGTGCACCTTGATCTTGTGCTTGCCCTCGAGCTCGTTCTTCAGGTTCTCCAGGATCTCGCGCCGCCGCGCCGCCAGCGACAGATCGCTCCCGTGCGCGGCGAACTCCCGCGCCAGCGCCTCGCCGATGCCGCTCGATGCTCCCGTGATGAGCACGTGCATGTCGATCTCCGAATCCAGAGTGCCGAAGCACGAACGGCCAGACCGTGTTGAAGGCCTGGCCGTACGCGTGTGAACCTCGCCTCGCGGCGAGTGGAACCGACTAGCGCTTGCTGAACTGGAAGCGCTTGCGGGCGCCCGGACGGCCGTACTTCTTGCGCTCGACGGCGCGGGCGTCACGGGTGAGGAAGCCGGCCTTCTTGAGGGGCGGCCGGAAGTCCGGGTTGAGCTTGGTCAGCGCGCGGCTGATGCCGTGGCGGATCGCGCCGGCCTGGCCCGAGAGGCCGCCGCCGCAGACGTTGATCGAGATGTCGACCTTGCCGAGCTGCTCGACGACCTCGAGCGGCTGCTTCAAGATCATCTTCGACGTGGCGCGGCCGAAGTAGTTGTCCAGCTCGCGATCGTTGATCGAGAACAGGCCGGTGCCCGGCTTGAGACGAACGCGCGCAATGGACTCCTTGCGGCGGCCAGTGGCGGTGACGAGCAGTTCCTTGGTAGCCATGAAATTCTCCGAAAAACGCGGCGATTACGCCAGCTTGAGGTCCGTGGGCTTCTGCGCGGCGTGGGGGTGCTTCTCGCCAGCGTAGATCTTGAGCTTGCGCATCAGCGCGCGCCCGAGCGGGGTGCGGGGCAGCATGCGGCGCACGGCGTCCTCGACCAGCTGGGTCGGGTGCTTCTCGTGCGTCTTCTTGGCGCTGGCGACCTTGAGGCCGCCCGGGAACATCGAGTGGTGGATGACCGGCTTGTCATCCCACTTCTTGCCCGTGAGCTTGATCTTCTCGGCGTTGAGCACCACCACGAAGTCGCCGGTGTCGGCGTGCGGCGTGAAGGTCGGCTTGTGCTTGCCGCGCAGAACGCTGGCGATGGTGGTCGCGGCGCGCCCGAGGACCTTGTCCTTGACGTCGATGACCACCCACTTGCGGTCGGCGGTCTCCCTGTTGTGCATCACGGTGCTCATTGCTGCTCCGAATCTCGAATGACCGAGCGAAAAGAATGTCGAGGCGCCCTTGGGGGACACGTCGAGGGGCGCGGGATCTACTGGATTCGCCCGGGCGTGTCAATCTTCGATCGTCGGGAGTTCCTGGAAGAATTCCGGACGCGTCTGTCCTACATTGGCCTACCCGTCCGTCGCTCGGGAGAAGGGCGAGACCTGTCCAGCGCTGACCAGGTACGAACCACAGGCCCTTGATTTCCTGGAGGCACACGAGTCAGGCTCTCAGACCGATGAGCTCTCCGACACCGCCTCCGCTGGGGGGCGGCGACAGCGATGCGTCTGCCGACGAGCTGGCCAGGCTCCGCCGCCGCGTGGCTGAATTGGAGGACCGCGAGCAGACGCTGCGGCGCGCGCTGGCGGCGACCAGCGTGTCCGATCCGCACGAATCCGAAGAGCGCTTCCGCAAGCTGGTCGAGGAGCTGCCCATCGGTGTCGTCTCGCACGGGCCGCTGGGCGAGATCCTCTCCGCCAACCGGCAGGCGCGCGAGCTCTTGGGCATGGAGTTGGGCGAGCATCACCTGCTGACCGCCTTCGACGCGCGCTGGAACGTGGTGCGTGAGGACGGCGAGCCCTTCCTCGCGCACGAGCGGCCGGTGGCCACGGTGCTGGGCACGCGCAAGGCCGTGCGCAACGTGGTGATGGGCGTGTACCGCGTCCGCAGCGGCGACCGCGTGTGGCTGCTCGTGGACGCCGAGCCGGAGCTGGACACGGACGGCTCGGTGGTGCGCGTGATCTCGACGCTGCTCGACCTCACCGAGCGCAAGCGGGTCGAGGAGACGCTGCTGCAGGCGCAGAAGATGGAGGGCCTGGGACGGCTCGCGGGCGGGATCGCGCACGACTTCAACAACCTGCTGGCCATCATCGGCGACTGTACGGCGCAGGCGATGGACGAACTCGCGCCTGAATCGGGCCCGGCCGAGGAGCTGCGGCAGGCGCAGGAGGCGGTGCGGCGCGCGGCGGGGCTCGTGCGGCAGCTCCTGGCGTTCTCGCGGCAGCAGACGGCGAACGAGCGGGTCATCGATCCGGGCGCGCTGGTGCGCGGGCTGCTCTCGATGGCGCAGCGGCTCTTGGGCGAGCGCATCTCCATCGAGGTGAACGCGAGCGAGAGCCTGCGGGCCGTGCGGCTGGACCCGGCGCAGTTCGAGCAGGCGCTCCTGAACCTGGCGGTGAACGCGCGCGACGCGATGCCCACGGGCGGCAAGCTGACGTTCTCCATCGAGAACGTGGACTTCGGGCCGGAGGAGGCGCGGCTGCACCCGGAGGTGCGGCCGGGGCCGTGGGTGCGCCTGGACGTGAGCGACACGGGCGTGGGCATGGAGCCGGCGGTGCAGAAGCGGCTGTTCGAGCCGTTCTTCACCACGAAGGCGGTGGGCCGCGGCGCGGGGCTGGGCTTGTCGATCGTGCACGGGGTCGTGCGGCAGAGCGGCGGCCACGTGTGGGTGCGCAGCGAGGCGGGGCGCGGGACGACGTTCTCGCTCCTGTTGCCCTCGGCGGGCGAGCCGCCGTCGATGGAGATCGCGCCGCCCATGCAGGTCACGGGGACGATCCTCGTGGTCGACGACGAGCCGGGCGTGCGGGCGTCCACGGCGCGGATGCTGAGCTCGCGCGGCTATCGTGTGCTGCAGGCGTGCGACGGACGCGATGCGCTGGACGTGCTGGAGAAGCATGGGCTCCTGCCGGACCCGGCGTTGGCCGAAGCGGCGCGCGTGGCGGACCTTCTGGTGCTGACCGACGTGCGCATGCCGGAGATGCCGGGGCCGGAGTTGGCGCAGGAAGTGCGCAGGCGGGCGCCGCAGATGCCGGTGGTGTTCATGTCGGGCGCGCCGAGCGCGAAGGGGACGGAGGAGCGGGACCCGTATCTGCTCAAGCCGTTCAGCGTGGATGAGCTGCTGGCGGCGGTGCGGAAGGCAATGGCTTAAGTCTCCGCGGGCCGCGCTCTGGGGGAGGGGTCCGTGCTCAGACAAGGAGGCTTCGGCCTGCGCGAGCCGTGCGTGAGTGCCTTGCTCCGTTCGGGCGCCCTTGCCACGGCTTGAGCTCCGACAGGAGGTTGGGTGCGCCCTCGCCTCAACTGCGCGCGGACCCCTCCCCCAGACCCCGACCCGCTCTCGGTTCGGTGGGCGCTCCGATCGGGGCTTCGGCGTCGATGGTTACTGCGGCTTGTCGCCCAGGAGTTGATCCATGGCCGCGAAGAAATTCTTCGCCTTCGCCTCTTGCACCGCGATGGCGCTCTCGGGCCGTGGGCCGGCTAGGTCGAGCTTGTCGATCAGCGCCTCCGGCAAGTCTTCGAGGAAGCGGCTCGGCGTGCGCGGTGACGGCTTGCCGCGCTTGATGCGCTCGCGGCAGACGGTCATGGCGAGGCGCTCGCGTGCGCGGGTGATGCCGACGTAGGCGAGGCGGCGCTCCTCCTCGAGGTTCATGGCGCCGTCGGCGGAGGCGTCGCCGTCGTCGAAGCCCTTGCCGGAGTGCGGGAGGAGGCCCTCTTCGAGGCCGGCGAGGAAGACGGCGCGCCACTCGAGGCCCTTGGCGCCGTGGAGGGTCATGAGGGTGACGCACTCGCCGGATTCGGAGGCGGCCTCGCCTTGCTCGAGGGCGAGGCGGGCGAGGTAGGTGGGGAGGCCCGCGGCGAATTCGTCGTCGTCGTCGCCGAGCAGGCCGGGGATGGAGGGGGAGGGGAGAGGCGAGTTCGCGTCTGCGGCCGCGTTGGCGTTGGCGTTGGCGTTGGCGTTGGCGTTGGCGTTGGCGTTGGCGTTGGCGTTGGCGTTGGGCGCATACGCCTCTGCGGACCCGTCGGATTCGACCGGTGCATCCGTCGCGAATGCGTCCTCTTGCGCAGCCGCGAGCAGCCGCGCCTCGATCTCCTCCGGCGGCACGCCCGCCCGCTCCAGCGCGCGCTCGGCGGCCTTGTGCTCGGCGCGCTTCTCGAACTCCACCAGTTGCTTGAGCAGCCCCTCGACGGCCTCCACGCGGCGCGACTGCGCGGGCAGGCTCTGCGCGCCCTTCTTGGCCTCGTCGAAGAGGCCGACCTCCTCGACGAGCTCGCGCGCGGCCTGCGAGAAGCCCTTGCGGGCGAGGCGCGGGCCGAACTTCTCCATCACGCTGGTGAAGGCGAGCACGCGCTCCTTGGCCTGGTCCAACTCGGGCACAGAGTCGGCGCTCTTGAGCACGTCGAAGATGGGCTGCTTGCGCTTGCGAGCCACCTCTTGCGCCTTCGAGACCGTGGTGTCGCCGATGCCGCGCGCGGGGACGTTCACGATGCGCAGCAGGCTCACTTCGTCGCGCGGATTCAAGGCGGCGCGCAGGTACGCGAGCAAGTCGCGCACCTCCTTGCGGTCGAACATCGAGGTGCCGCCGACGACGCGGTACTTGATGCCCGCGAGGCGCAGCGTCTCCTCGAACGACTTGGCCTGACCGTTGGTGCGGTAGAGGATGGCCATCTCGTGCAGCGGGATCTTCTCCTCGAAGGAGAGGCGCAGGATCTCGTCGGCCACCCACTGCGCTTCGGCCTCGTCGTTCTGGGCCGTGATGAGGCGCAGGTTCGAGCCGCGGCCGCGCTCGGTCCACAGGCGCTTGGCCTTGCGGCCCGGGTTCTTGCCGATGACGGCGTTGGCGGCCTCGAGGATGCTCTGCGTGGAGCGGTAGTTCTGCTCGAGGAACACCTCGGTGGTGCCCGCGAAGCGCTTGTCGAAGGAGAGGATGTTCTCCACCTTCGCGCCGCGCCAGGCGTAGATGGATTGGTCGTCGTCGCCGACCACGCAGAGGTTGCGGCGGATGCCCGCGATGAGCTCGAGCAGCTCGAACTGGGCCGCGTTCGTGTCCTGGTACTCGTCGACGAGCAGGTACCGGTAGCGCTTCTGGACGGCCTCGCGGACCTCTTCGTCGTCGCGCAGGAGCTTGAGCGGCAGCAGCAACAAGTCGTCGAAGTCCACGGCGCCCATCGCGCGCAGGCCGAGCTCGTAGCGCGGGGACAGCTCGTCGACCAGCAGCTCGTATTCGGGATCGTGGCCGCGGGCGAGGTTCTCGCCGTCGTCGCTCGCGGTGGTGCGCGTCGAGAGCGTGCGCTTGTGGCCCTCCATGCGGCGGCGGCTCAGGATGGACAACACGCGCGGCACGTCGAAGCGGCGGTCGTCGATCTTCAAGTCGCGCAGGATGCGCTTCACGAGAGAGGTCTGGTCGCCGGTGTCGAAGATGGCGAACTTGGGCGGCAGGCCGCACTTCACGTGGTGTTCGCGCACGAGCTTCATGCCGAACGCGTGGAACGTGCTCACCGTCAGCCCGCGGCACCGCTGCGCGCCGGCCTTCGCGTCGGCCTTGCTCGCGCCCTTCTCCGAGCCGCCCGCGAGCGCGACGATGCGCTCCTTCATCTCGGCCGCGGCCTTGTTGGTGAAGGTGACGGCGAGGATGCTGCGCGGGTGCACGCCCTGGTCGAGCAGGTGCACCACGCGGTGCGCGATGACGCGCGTCTTGCCCGAGCCGGCGCCCGCGAGCACGAGGACGGGGCCCTCGGTCTGCAGCACGGCCTCGCGCTGGCGCGGGTTCAGGAGCGAGAGATCGAGCTTGGGCGGCATCGCGGGCGTGATCTAGCGGATGGGGTGCCTGCGCGCGAAGCGAGAAACGCGGATTCCCGAAACTGTCCTGATCACGACGGCCTGCGGGTCTACTTCTTCTCCCGCATCGCCGCGTGCAGCTCGCGGTCGCTCGTCTGCGGCGGGCCTTCCTCGGCGTGGCGAATCTTGAGGCTCCCCTCCTCTTGCGCCTCGGCTGCCTCGCGTTGCTTCCGCCAGTGGGCCATGCGCTCGCTGATCGCGGCCTCCTCGCCGCTCGTCGACGGCGTGTAGATGCGCTCCTTCGCGATCGCGTCCGGCAGGTACGCCTCGGGCACGTAGTGGCCTTCGAAGTTGTGCGGTTATTTGTACCCGCCGCCGTAGCCCATGCCCTTCATCAGCTTGGTGGCGGCGTTGCGCAGCTTGAGCGGCACCGGGAGCGGGCCGTGCTCGTGCACCAGCGTGCGCGCGGCGGCGTAGGCGGTGATGACGGCGTTGCTCTTCGGACAGCTCGCCAGGAAGGCCGCGGCCTGCGTCATCGGCAGGACGCCCTCGGGGAGACCCATCACCTCGAAGGCGCGCAGCGCGTCCACGGCCACGGCCAGCGCGCGCGGCTCGGCGTTGCCGATGTCCTCGCTCGCGAAGATGACCATGCGGCGCAAGAGGAAGCGCGGCTCCTCGCCGGATTCGAGCATGCGCACGAGCCAGTACACGGCCGCGTCGGGATCGCTCCCGCGCATGGATTTGATGAAGGCGCTGACGGTGTCGTAGTGCGCGTCGCCGCCCTTGTCGTAGAGGAGCGTCTTCTGCTGCAGGGCCTCCTCGGCGTCCTTCACGGTGAGGTGCGTGCGGCCCTCGATCTTCACGCGCTCGGCGGCCACCTCCAGGGCGCCCAGGGCGCGGCGCGCGTCGCCGGAAGAGTTGCTCACGAGGTGCGCGAGGAAGGGCTCCTCGGCCGTGAGCATGAGCTCGCCCAGGCCGCGCGTGCGGTCGGACAGCGCGCGCATCACAAGCTCGCGCAGGTCCGGCTCCTCCAGCGAGCGCAGCGCGAACACGCGGGCGCGCGAGAGCAAGGCCGCGTTCACCTCGAAGCTCGGGTTCTCCGTGGTGGCGCCCACGAGCACGATGGCCCCGCGCTCCACGTGCGGCAAGAGCGCGTCCTGCTGCGCCTTGTTGAAGCGGTGGATCTCGTCGATGAACACGATCGCGCGCCGCCGCTGCTCTGAGCGCAGCCGCTCGGCCCGCGCCACGGCCTCGCGCAGATCCTTCACGCCCGAGTCGGTGGCCGAGAGCGCGATGAGCTCGGACTTCGTCTCGGCCGCGAGCAGACGCGCGAGCGTGGTCTTGCCCGTGCCCGGCGGCCCCCAGAGGATCATCGAGGGCGGACGGCCCGCCTGGATGGCCTCGCGCAGGAGCGTCCCGGGGCCGAGGATGTGCGCCTGGCCCACGACTTCGTCGAGCGTGCGCGGACGCATGCGCTCGGCCAGCGGGACGAGCCGGGGATCGCGTTGGGCTGCATTCTGGAAGAGGTCAGTGTCGGACACGGCGGCAGGCAGTGTACTCTCCCTCGCCCATGCCCACCGTCGGTCTGGTTCCGAATCCGCGCAAACCCGAGGCCCAAGAGCTGGCCAAGGACCTGGTCATCGCGCTCTCGTCCGAGGGCGTCGACGCGCTGGTCGAGGCGGAGGCCGGCGTGCCCGGCGTGCCTGAGGTGCCCGGCAACGAGATGGCTGGACGCTGCGACATCCTGGTCTCGCTCGGCGGCGACGGCACGCTCATCCACGCGGCGCGGTTGTGCGGGGCGCGCGAGGTGCCGATCCTGGGCGTGAACCTGGGCACGCTCGGCTATCTCACCGAGGCGCCGCGGACCGAGGCGATGGCGCTCTTGCGCAAGGCCATCAAGCGCGAGCTGCCGGTGAGCCGCCGGCTCCTCCTCTCGGTGGAAGTGCGGCGCGGCGATCGGACGGTCTATTCGGGCTTTGCGCTCAACGAGGCCGCGATCAGCAAGAACGCGGTGGCGCAGTTGGCGCGCCTGGAGACGAGCGTGTCGGGCAAGCCGGCCGCGGTCTACGAGGCGGACGGGCTCATCCTGGCCACGCCCACGGGCTCCACGGCCTGGTCGCTCTCGGCGGGCGGGCCCATCGTGCACCCGTCGCTGGACGCGATCCTCATGGTGCCGATCTGCCCGCACTCGCTCACGCAGCGGCCGCTGGTCCTGCCGTCCACGGAGTCGATCTCGGTGCGGCTGGCGAGCTCGAGCGAGATGTTCGTGACGCTCGATGGCGCCGTGGGTTGCTCGGTGGAGGAGGGCGATGTGCTGCGCGTGCGGACGGCGCCGCACCGGGCGCTGCTCCTCTCGAATCCGGCCGTGGATCCGTTCGTGATCCTGCGCCAGAAGCTGGGCTGGGGCTCGCGGGCGCGCTAGCGGCGCGCCGGTCAGGGAGCGCAGCGGGCGCGAGCGGCGCTACTCCGTCGCCAGCCGCGCCAGCACGGCCTTCACCGCGATGGCCTCGAGCAGCTCGCGGTTGGACTGCACGAGGTCCGTGAACATCACGCCCATCGCGTCCTCGGTGACCCACACCACGGTCGCCTTGACGAAGAAGGGCATCGCCCGCGTCTCCGTCTGGATGGACATCTCGATGATGGTGCCCATCGGCAACGGCGACGACGTGGGAATCGCGAGCCCGCCAGAGGACACCGAGCTGGACACGAGGCCCTCGATCTCCTGCGGCTCGAGCAGGCGGACTTGAAGCTGCGCTGAGCCGCGGATGGCCTTGCGCCGCTCGCTGCCGCCGGTGGCTTGCGCGTGCACGCTGCCGAGCAATTCCGAGCACAACTCACGCCAACGCGGACGCTGCGAATCGAGCAGGCCCGCGCCCGCCGCGCGGTTGGCCAAGGTGAGGATCTCGTCGAATCGGGGGTCGCCGGGAACGAACATGAGTGAAATCCTACTCCTTTCGTGGCACGCGGCCACTTTCGCTTTGGCGCCGGCGTCGCACAGGCGACATCGGCCGGAATCAGTCGAGCTTGACCTTCTCGGCGCGGAGCCACTCCTCCAGCTCGCGCACCTCATCGTTCGCGTCCACGTCCTCGCCCGCGTTCGCGCGCAAGACCTCGATGCCCGCCTTCAGCTCACGCAGCGCGTGCGCCTTGTCGCCGAGCTTCCACAAGGCCTGCCCGTCGAGCACGTGGAACGTCGCCACCTCGCCCGGATCGTCCTGCGCCAGGCCCTTGAACGAGAGGATGTCGGCCAGCTCGGCGTGCGCTTTCTTGAAGTCGCCCTGCTTGAAGCGCACGAGGGCCAGCGCGTAGCGGGTGCGCAGCGTGCCGATCGCCTCCTTGCCCACCAGCAGCGTCTGCTCTGCGATGGAGGCCTCGAGCGGCTCGATCGACTCCTGCAGATGACCGGCCTCCATCAAGGTGATGGCCACGTTGCTGGCGATGACCGCGTGGAGCATGCGGTTGGTGGCTTGGGCCGAGAGCTTCTCCGCCGCGCGGTACTGCTCCAGCGCCTCCTCGAACCGCTTGGCCGCGGCGAGCGCGCTCCCGTACTCGTCCATCTGACGCGAGAGCAGCGGCGCGCCCGGTCCCAGCGCCTGCGACATGCGCTCGAGGGCCCGCTTCGAATGCGGCAGCGCGTCGGCGCCCTTTCCCGCGGACGAGTAGGCGAACGCGAACGCCGACTCGACGATCGATTCGTCGATGGGGTCCCGCTCGCGCGACCGCTCCAGGGCGCGCTGCGCTCCTTGTGCCGCGGCCAGCGCCTCGTCGAAGTGCCCGGTGGCGCCGCGGAGGTGCGCGCGGGTGATGTCCAGGTCGATGCGCGCGCGGGTCGACGCGTCGCCGACCGCCTGCAGCACGGCGTCTGCGTAGCGGCACCACTGCTCGGCGCGCTCGTAGGTCGAGGTGTCGAAGTCGATGATGGCGAGCTGCGTCCACGCCTCGGCGGCGACGGGAAGCAGGCCCGACGCGAGCGCTTGCTGCGCCGCGTTCTGGAGCACCGGCTGGGCGTCCTGGGGATGCCCGACCATGCGCATCGCCCACCCCTGCCGGAAGAGCGCCGACGCGAGCACACCCGCGTCGCCGAGGGCCTTGGCGTGGTCGACTGATCGCTGCGCCGCCGCCAGGGAATCGTGCTCGCGATTGGCCAGGGCCAGCGCGCGTCCCTGCGCGATCTCTCCGTACACCTCGTCCGCGAGCGCCTTCTGCTGCGGGCTCTTGGGCGCCTCGACTGCACGCAAGAGGCGCGCGTCGGCGCACTCGTCGATGGGCGAGAGCTGCGCGGCCACCGAGGTCGCGAGCTCGGCCTGCGTCGCGTCGAACTCCGGCAGCATCCTGGCCAGGGTCGCGAGCTCGACCCGCCGCTGGTTCAAGCACGAGGTGCGCCGCTCGTACATCTCCAGCGTCTGCTCGTGCCGGACGCGCGAGGCCTCGCAGGCGTCGGTCTGCATCGCGATCCACGTGTCGGCGTAGCGATCGAGGATGGCCAGCGTGCGCGCGCCGACCGCGTCCGCCCAGGGCTTGCCGAGGGAACGGAAGTGATCGGCGATGGCCTGCCGCTGCGCCGGGCCCCACACGTCTGCGAGCCCGTCACGCGCGCCCTGACACGAGGCCGCCGCCCGCTGCGGAGCCGTCGCCAGCCAGGCCGCGCCCGCGAGCAGCGCCACCGCCGCGGCACCGCCATAGACCCACGGACGCACGCGGTGCCATGGGTCGCGATCGATGCGCTCGAGCAGCGCGTCCATCGACGCGTACCGCGCGGACGGCTTGTCCGAGAGGCCCTTGATGATCCCGCGCCGCAGCCAGAGCGGCATCTGCTTGCGCGACGACTCGCGAACCTCCGCCTTCTCGATGCGCGCGAGGCGCTCCTTCACGTCCCGCCCCGCGAACGGCGGCTCCCCCGTGAGCGCCTCCCAGAGCGACACGCAGAACGCGAACTGGTCCGCCGCCGCGCCCGCCGGCTCTCCGCGGAACTGCTCGGGCGCCATGTAGAACGGTGTGCCCAGCACCGCCCCCGCGCGCGTCACGGGCGAGGCCAGCGCGCTCGCCTGCGGCACCGCCTCGGCAGGCCGCGACCTGCCCGTGATCTCCTCGCCCTCCCCGAGCGGCTGCGCCTCCGCCAGGTCCAGGCGCACCAGGCCGAAGTCGGTCACGCGCACGCGCCCGTCCTTGCCCACGAGCACGTTGTCGGGCTTGAAGTCCCGGTGCACGAGCCCCGCCTGATGCGCCGCCGCCAGCCCGCGCCCCGCCTCGCAGAAGGCCCGCAGCACCTCGCGCCAGGTGCGCGGCCGCTCCCTCAGCCAGCCGCGCAGCGTGGTCCCGTCCACGAGCTCGATCGCCACATAGACCTGGTCGCCCTCCTGCCCGATGTCGTGCACCGGGAGCACGTTCGGGTGCGTGAGGCGCGCCATCGCCTGCGCCTCGCGCTGCAGCCGCGACTTGAGCGCCGACATCGCCGCCGCGTCCCAGCCCGCCGTGCGCAGGAGCTTGATGGCCACCTTGCGATCGAGCGACGGATCGTAGGCGCGGAACACGACGCCCATGCCTCCCGAGCCCAGCACGTCCAGGAGCAGATAGCGGCCCAGCTTGTCGCCCGACACCGGCGCGGCGGTCTTGCCCAGCGGCTGCGGCGCCAGGGCCGGCTCGCCCATGCGCACCTCCGTCGTCTGCGTCTGCCCCGGCGTGCTCCGCGCGGCTGCAGCCAACGCCATCTGGCACGAGGTGCACGTGTCGAGGTGCTCGAAGGCCGCCGCCCGCTGGTCTGGCGCGAGCCGCCCCTCGGCGAGGTCGACGAGCTCGACTTCCGAGAGGCAGTCGCTCACGTGCGCAGGGCTCCTTGGCGTCTTCTCGGCGAAAACGACGCGCGATTGTGCCACAGTACGACGGAAGCCGGAGGTGACATGGGTCGCACGCGCACAGAACAGCTCGACGCAGCGATGGCCGCGGGCGAGCAGGCCTGGCCGGAGCTGGCGGTCGATCCCGAGCGCGCGCGGGCCCATCTCTCGGCGCGTCTGGGCGAGGGCCTGGAGCCTGCGCGGGCCGCCGAGCTCTATCTGTGCGCCGCCTGCCTCGACGGCGATCCCGAGGCCATCGCCGCCTTCGACAAGCTCCTGCGCGACGTGGGCGCCTGGATCTCGCGCCTGGATTCGAGCGCCTCCTTCGCCGACGAGGTGCGCCAGACGCTGCGAGAGAAGCTCCTGGTGGCCGCCACCGACGGCGAGCCCAAGCTGGGCGGCTTCTCGGGACGCGGCCCGCTGGGCGGCTGGCTGCGGGCCGCGAGCGTGCGCACCGCCTTGCACCTCTTGCGCGCGCGCGGCGCCGTGGTCGAGAGCGACGGCGACGCGAGCGAGCCCGTGGGCGAGTGGGTGTCGGGCGCGGATCCCGAGCTCAAGATGCTCCGCGAGCGCTACCGCACCGAGTGCCAGGCCGCGCTCTCTGGCGCGCTCGCCAGGCTGACCTCGCAGCAGCGCTCGCTGCTCAAGCTGCACCACCTGCAGGGCCTCTCGCTCGATCAGCTCGCCAAGATGAACCAGGTGCACCGCGCGACGCTGGCCCGCTGGCTCGCGGATGCGCGCAGGTCCTTGCTCGAGGAGACGCGCGCCCTGTTGATGCAGAAGCTGGGCGCTTCGGACGCGACCGTGGACAGCTTGTTGGGCCTCGTGCGCGGGGACCTGATGATCGAGCTGAAGACGACGATGGGTCAGTAGGTATCTTCACAACCCATTGGAATCAGGCCGCGACTCGCGCATGATGGACTGAACCTCTGGTCAGTGTCAGACCCCTCTGCTAGCGTGCGCCGCATGCTCGATCTCCTTCGCGTCAAGAACTTCGCCATCATCGATTCGCTCGAGGTCCGCTTCGAGCCCGGCTTCAACGCGCTCACGGGCGAGACGGGGGCCGGCAAGAGCATCCTGGTCGATGCGCTGCATCTCGTGCTCGGCGGGCGCGCGCAGGCCGACAGCGTGCGCACCGGCGCCGAGGAGGCCGAGGTGGAGGCGCTCTTCCGCCCGCGCGACCCGGAGGCGCTGGACGCGCGGCTCGTGGCCCTGGGCCTGCCCGCGGGCGGCGAGGAGCTGCTCGTGCGGCGCACGGTGCAGCGCGAGGGCCGCAGCCGCGCGTTCGTGAACGGCGCCCTGGCCACGGCCTCGCAGGTGCAGCAGGCCACCAAGGGCATCATCGACATCTCGGGCCAGCACGAGCACGTGGGCCTGCTCGATCCGCACAGCCACCTGGAGCTGCTCGATGTGTACGCGCAGCTCGGCGCCCAGCGGCAGGCCTACGAGGCCGCGTTCATGAAGCTGGCCGAGGCCGAGAAGGCGCGGGCGGCCCTGGACTCCTCCGAGAGCGCGCGCGCCGAGCGGGCCGAGTGGCTGCGCTGGCAGCTCGATGAGCTGGTGAAGATCGACCCCAAGCCGGGCGAGGACGACAAGCTCGCCAGCGAACGCAAGCTGCTCGCAGCGGCCGAGAAGCTGCGCGGCGGGGCGGAGGAGGCCGAGGAGTCCCTGCGGTCCGGCGAGGGCGCGGCGGTCGAGCGGGCCTCGCGGGCGCTCAAGCGCTTGGACGAGCTGGCGCAGATCGATCCGCAGCTCGCGCCCCTGGCGCTCTCGGTGCGCGGCGCAGTGGCTGAGCTGGATGAGGCAGGGCGCGCGCTGGGGAAGTATGCGGCGCGGGCGGGCGGGGATCCGGCGCGCCTCGAGGAATTGGACGAGCGCCTGGAGCTCTTGCGCAAGCTCGCGCGCAAGCACGGCGGCACCCTGGCGGCCGCGCTGGAGAAGCGCACCTCGATGCAGGCCGAGCTGGACGCGCTGGGCAACCACGGCGAGGAGCTGGCGCGCCGCGGCGCCGAGGTGCAGAAGCGGGCGCTGGAGGCCTTGAAGCTGGGGCGCGTGCTCTCGGAGAAGCGCGCGTCTGCGGCGGCCGGTTTCGCCAAGGCCGTCGCGTCCGAGCTGTCGGCGCTGGGCATGGCCAAGAGCGAGCTGTCGATCCGCTTCTCGCCTGTGACCGAGGGCGGGATCCCCGGGCCCGACGGCAGCGTCCTCGGCGCGCGCGGGCTGGAGACGGCCGAGCTCTTGCTCTCGCCCAACCCCGGCGAGGAACTGCGGCCGCTGGTGCGCATCGCCTCGGGCGGCGAGCTCTCGCGCGTGCTCCTGGCCGTGAAGAAGGTGCTGGCCGAGGGCGATCCCGTCGACGGCTATCTGTTCGACGAGGTGGACGCAGGCATCGGAGGGGCCACCGCCGACGCAGTGGGGCGCGCGCTGACCTCGGTGGCCAAGCGCCGCCAGGTGCTCTGCATCACGCACCTGCCGCAGATCGCCGCCTTCGCCGTGCGGCACCTCGTGGTCGAGAAGGAGGTCGCGCGCGGGCGCACGCAGAGCCGCGTGTCGCCGGTCGAGGGAGATGCGCGGGTGCACGAGCTGGCGCGACTGCTCTCAGGTCACGTCACCGACGCGGCGCTGGAGCACGCGCACGAGCTCCTCGCGAAGGCCAACGAGACGCGCGAGATCAAGTCGCGCAAGCGGGCCGGCTAGGACGGCTATCGAAGGCCAGGGGGGATGGATAAGATGCCGGTGATGAGCGGAGCTGCCGCAAAGAAGGCCACGTACGCCGACCTGCTCGCGGCGCCCGAGGGCAAGGTCGCCGAGCTGCTCGATGGCGAGCTGATCGTGAGCCCGCGGCCCGCAGGGCGGCACAGTGTCGCTGCCTCCGCACTCCTGGGCCAGCTCTGGCCAAGTTTCTCGTTGGCCAAGGCCGGCCCGAGCGGCTGGGTCATCCTGATGGAGCCAGAAGTCCACTTTGGGGAGAAGAGGCGCGTCCTGGTGCCGGATCTCGCCGGCTGGCGGTCGTCGCGCCTGTCGGATGTCGGTGATCTCACCTACTTCACGATGGTTCCGAACTGGATCTGCGAGATCCTCTCGCCGTCTACGCAGCGCTTCGACCGAGTGCAGAAGCTCGCCATCTACTCAGACGCAGGTGTGGACCACGTGTGGCTCGTGGACCCGAAGGCCAGGACGCTCGAAGTCCTGGAACGGCGCGACAAGCTCTGGACAATCGCCGCGACTCACGCAGACCAAGAAAAGGTCCGCGGTGTGCCCTTCGAGACTCTCGAGATCGACCTCTCCGCGCTGTGGGGGCCTGCACCGTAGGCGTTGGGACCTCGATTCGCGCTCGACTGCGGCGCGCTCATGCTACGGTTTCCGCCGCAGCCTCGGGAGCCAACACACCATGCCCACCTACCACTGCGCGGCGCTCACCGATGTCGGGATGAAGCGCGAGCACAACGAGGACTCGTTCCTGGTCAATGAGGACCTGGGACTCTATGTCGTCTGCGACGGCATGGGCGGGCACGCGGGCGGCGAGACGGCCAGCCGGCTGGCGGTGCAGACGGTCGAGCGCGAGCTGTTGTCGGCGCGGCTGCGGCCGGACGATCCGTTCTCGTCGCTCGAGCCGCTGGCCGACACGCCGCTCGCGGGCGCCCTGCGCGAGGCGGTCGAGGGCGCGTGCGCGGCGGTCTATCGCACCTCCAAGATGAACCCTGAGCTGCAGGGCATGGGCACCACCTGCATCACGCTGCTCATCCGCGGGACGCACGCGCTGGTGGGGCACGTGGGCGATTCGCGCGTGTACCTCGTGCGCGACAGCGAGGTCACGCAGATCACCGAGGATCACTCGCTGGTGAACGAGCAGGTGCGCGCGGGCCTCCTGACGCCGGAGGAGGCCAAGGTGTCGCGGCTCAAGAACATCATCACCCGCTCGGTGGGCTTCGAGGAGGACGTGCTGGTCGATGTCTTCGGCATCGAGACGCAGCTCGGCGACAAGCTGATGATGTGCTCGGACGGGCTCGCGAACCTCATCGACAACCAGGAGATCGGCGAGTACCTCGTGAAGCACAAGCTCGACGAGGTGCCGGCGCGGCTCATCCAGTTGGCCAACGATCGCGGCGGCGACGACAACATCACCGTGGTGGCCGTCGAGCGCACGGCCTAGGGGACGCGGGCCGGTTCACAATTCCAAGGTCACATCGGGGCACCTGCGCGCCGGCTGTGGGCGGACGCAGCGCAAGGGGCCTTGACGAGTCGGCCACGATCCCCTTAATCCCTCGCTGTTCGGTTCGACCCCGACGGCAACGGTGCCGCCGGCCTGCGCGAGGAGATGCCCTTGGACCGCTCGTACACGATCCTGTTGGTGCCGGATCGCGACGCCAAGGTGAAGAAGATCCGCGTGGAGCACCGCGTGCTGGTGCGGGCGGCGATCGCGGCCGGCATCGTGGTGTGCGCGTTCGTGGCCATGCTCGCCAACTACTTCTCGGTGGTGGGCCGCGTGGCCGAGAACCAGCTCCTGCGCGCCGAGAACCTGGAGCTGCAGAACCGGTGGCGTGAGGCCGAGCAGAAGTTCGCCCACATCAACGCCGAGATGGACCGCGTCAAGCGGCTGCACGGAAACCTTCGCTTCATCACGCAGTTGAACGATCCGGAGCGGCGCCTGGGCATCGGGCCGCTGCAGGGGTCGGGCGAGCTGGTCGGGCGCGAGCCGCCGGGCGTGTCGCCGCCGCAGGGCATGGGCGGCGCCACGATGGCGAACACCACCGCGGGCGTCACGAACGAGGAGCCCGCGCACATGGAGAGCGACGGCGACCTGCTCCCCAAGCTCGACGACATGGACAAGAAGGTGAAGGCGCAAGAGCAGGAGGCGCGGATGCTCAAGTCCTACTTCGAGGACCAGCAGGCGCTCCTGTCCGCGGTGCCGTCCATCTGGCCGACGCGCGGGTTCATCACCAGTGATTTCGCGCACCGCTACGACCCGTACACGGGCGACAAGGTGATGCACGAGGGCATGGACATCGGCGCGCAGGTGGGCACGCCGGTGAAGGCGCCGGCCGACGCGACGGTGGTGTTCGTGGGCACGGAGGGCGGCTACGGCAACGTGCTGGTCCTCGACCACGGGTACGGCATCAAGACGCGCTACGGCCACCTCTCGCGCATCGACGTGAAGACGGGCGAGAAGGTCAAGCGCGGGCAGTTCGTGGCGGCAGTGGGCAACTCGGGCCGCAGCACGGGGCCGCACCTGCACTACGAGGTGCGCGTCAACGGCGTGGCCGACAATCCGCGCAAGTTCGTGCTGGAGGAGTAGCGGCAGACTTTGCTTGCGGGCGCAACCTCCGCGCGTCACTGTGTGGTGCGTGACGGTCGCCCAGGTCCCCCCTCCGCGCTGGCCGCGGGTCGCGCGCGACGTGCTGCTCGGCGTCGTGGCCTACTTCGTGGCCGCGCGCATCGGGCTCGAGTTCTCGCTGTTCGAGGGGAGCGTGTCACCGGTGTGGCCGCCGTCGGGAGTCGCGCTCGGGCTGGCCCTGGTGTTCGGCCGGCGCGTGGCCTTCGGCGCAGGGCTCGGCGCGCTCCTGTCCGATGTCGTCACCAACGGCCTCACCGTCCTGTCTCCCATGGTCGGCGTCGGCGCGCTGCTCTCGTGCTGGACCGGCGTGACCCTCCTGCGCAAGAGCGGCTTTGACCGGAAGATGCCGCGGGTGCGCGAGGTGTTGCTGCTGGTGGCGCTGGGCGCGCTCGCGTCACCGGTGATGGCCGCGTCGTTCGGGTCGTACGCGCTCTACCTGAACGGCCACGTGCCGCGCGAGGCGCTGGGGCAGGTCTGGCGCACGTGGTGGGTCGGCGACGCGCTGGGCGTGCTCTCGTTCGCGCCGGTCCTGCTCGCCTATGCGGGCACGCCGCGGGGTGTGGCGCGGATCACGCTGCGCGAGCGGGCCGCCGTGCTCGCGCTGCTCGTCGCCTCGACGGTGGGCGTGTTCCTGCTCAAGGAGCCGGTGTCGATCGCGAGCGGCATGCTGGTGTTCGCCGCGGTGCCGGTGATGGCCATCGTCTGGGTGGCGCTGCGCTTCGATCAGCGCACGGCCGCCACCGCGATGCTCTTCGTGTCGATCGCGGCCATCCTCGGCACGGCGGCGGGGCGCGGCGCGTTCAGCCTCGACACGCCCTCGGACCGCATCTGGCTCCTGCAGCTCTATCTGGTCATCTGCGCGCTCACCACCTTCACCATCTCGTCGCTCATCGCCGACAGCCGGGCGCGGCACCTGGCGCTCAAGGCCTCGGAGGAGCAGCTCCGGCGCACGCAGCAGCTCGCGGCCGTGGGCGGGTTCTCCTGGCGCATGGGGAGCGCGCCGCGCTGGTCGCCGCAGCTCCACGCCATCTATCAGGTGCCGGAGTCCGAGCCGCCGCTGACCCTCGACGACGCGCGCGCGCTGATGCTGCCCGGCGATCGCGTGCGCTATGAGGCGCTGCTCACGCGCATCCGGCCCGCGCCCGTGCCGTACACGTTCTCGTTCTCGTTCCGGCGGCGCGACGGGGACATCCGGCACGCGCAGGCGATGGCCGAGCCGCTCCTCGACGCGGACGGCAAGCTGTTGGGCTGGGACGGCGCCATCCAGGACATCACCGAGCGCGTGAACACCGAGGAGAAGCTGCGCACCATGGAGCGCGGGCTGCAGCAGTCGCAGCGGCTGGAGAGCCTGGGGCTCCTCGCGGGCGGCGTGGCGCACGACTTCAACAACCTGCTCACCGGCATCCTCGCCAACGCGGCGTACGTGAAGAGCGCGGTGAAGGAGAGGCCGAACCTCGCGCAGGCGCTGGGCGATGTCGAGGGCGCGTCGCGGGCGGCGTCGGAGCTGTGCCGGCAGATGCTCACGTTCGCGGGGCGCGCGCGGCCTTCGCTCGAGCGGGTGGAATTGTCGAACCTCGTGGGCGAGACGGGGCAGCTCTTGTCGCGCTCGATCAAGCGCGGCGCGCGGCTCGTGTTCGACCTCGCGAGCGACCTGCCCGCCATCGACGGCGACCCGACGCAGCTCCGGCAGATCGCGATGAACCTGCTCATGAACGCGAGCGACGCGCTGGGCGAGACGGGCAGCGTCCTCATCCGCACCGAGGTGGCGCGCTGCAGCGCCGAGGACCTCACGCGGGCGCTCACGCAGGTCGACCTCGCGGGCAAGACCTGCGTGCGCCTGACGGTCGAGGACGACGGCTGCGGCATGAGCGAGGAGACGCTGCAGCGCATCTTCCAGCCCTTCTTCACCACCAAGGCCAAGGGGCGCGGCCTGGGCCTCGCGGCGACGCTCGGCATCGTGCAGCAGCACAACGGCGCGCTGGTGGTCACGAGCGAGCTCGGCAAGGGCACGCGGTTCACGCTCTGGTTCCCGGTGTCCGACGCGGCCAAGGTGGCGGTGCCGCACGAGGTGTTCCACCTGCAGGGCACGGCGCTGGTGGTCGACGACGAGCCGGCGGTGCTGCGCGCGGCCACGCGTCTGCTCGAGGCGGCGGGCGTCACCGTGCTCACCGCGCTCGGCGTGGAGGAGGCGCAGCAACAGCTCGGAAAGCCCGGCAGCGTGTCGTTCGCGCTCGTCGATCAGCAATTGGGCGAGGGGAAGGGCGACGCGCTGGTGCGCAAGCTCAAGGCCGAGCGGCCCGGGCTGCCGTGCGTGATCATGATCTCCGTGCCCGACGAGCCTGCCGCGCTGGCGCTGCAGAAGGAGGGCCTGGCCGCGGTGCTGCTCAAGCCCTTCCGGCCCGAGACGCTGCGCGAAGCCGTGCAGCAGGCCTCGCGCACGGCGACGCAGGCAGCGCCTGCAGCGACCTGAGCGGCCCTACTTCATCAGCTTCATCACCCGCATCGCCTCGTCCAGCCCGCCCCACGCCTGGAACAGCGCCTCGCCCTTGTCGTGCACCTGGTCGGCGGTCGGGATCACTCCCTGGCCCGCGCCCGAGCCCGGGTAGAGGATGTACAGCAGGTCCGCGTTGACCACGCCTGAGGCGTTGATCTTCTGCCCCAGCGCGGGCGAGCCCTCGCCGAAGTGCGGGTCGTCGCCGCCGCCCATGTCCGCGAACACGGCGTGCGCGTAGCGGTGCGCGTCGTCGGCCTTGGGATTGATGACGGTCAGGAAGTCCCCGAGGTTGCCGGAGTGGCCCGGCGTCACGGCCGTGTAGCGCGGGCCCGACTGGCGCCACACCTGGCCCGGGAACGCGAGGTACGGGATGAAGCGAGCATCCACGTAGCGCTTGGGGTCGCTCGCCTTCTTGGTCTTGTCCACGAGGCTCGTCGAGGCCACGTAGAAGCCCGGGAACGGATCGTTCGGCCCCTGGATGATGGGCGTGCCCGTGTTCTGCTGGTTGTCGGTGACCACGCCGAACCAGTTGCCCGGATGGCCGCCGTTCTTGGTCCAGTCGAGCGAGCCCTTCCAGTTGGCGAGGTCGACCTTCAGGTAGTTCGTGTTGACGTTCGCGTCCTTCGGGTCGTAGCAGTTCGGGGCGCCGTCGACGTCGATCATCAGGCGGCCCATCATGAACCAGGCCTGCGGCTTCCCGGGCACGCGGTACGCGATGTACGTGTGGTCCTTGGCCGCGTTCGACTCGCCGATGGTGCCCTGGAACTTGAAGAAGGTCTCCAAGTCACCCGACGCGGGCGCAGCGAGCGAGGTGCGCACGTAGAGCGGCGCGACGGTCTGGAAGGCCAGCTTCTGGCCGCCGTCCGCCGTGCCTTCGACGCGGGCGGAGACCACGGCCCCTTCGGTGAATGATGCAGGCAAGGGCACAGCCGCCTCGCTCTGCGCGACGTTGCCGATCTGCACCACGCCGGCCGCGACCTCCGCCGCCTGGCCGCGGTTGTCCTTGAGGAAGATCTGCAGCGTCTGCCCCGCCTTCACGTCCGAGGTGAGCACGCGCAGCTTCACGTTGGCGCCGGGCGCGGCCGAGTTGCCCACGAAGTAGACGCCCGTGATCATCGGGTTCTTCCCCTGCGCGGGCGCCTCCTCATGCGCCGTGGCGGCCGCACCCAGCCTGGCCAGCGTGTCGGCCTGCGGCAGCCCGCTCGGGTCCAGGCCGTTGGCCTTCTGGAACTCCTTGATCGCGTCGCGCGAGGCGTCGGTCAGGACGCCGTCGGGCGTGCCCGGATCGCACTTGAGCTTGCCCGCGTTGTGCAGCGTCACCAGGAAGAGCTGCGCGAACGAGGTCTGGATCGCCGCCGGCAGTTCCTTCGCGATCGCCGCGCGCGTCTTCGGGCCCACGATGCCGTCGACCTGCAGCTTGAGCGCGCCCTGCAGCTCCTTGATGGCCTTCTGGCTCTTGGCGTCGTTCAGGTCCGTCGAGTCGCCCGGATCCGCCGCGATCCATCCGAACTTGTGGAACTCTCCGAGCGCCGCCTCGACGTCCTTCTGCCAGTTGAGCGGCTTGCCGGGATTCTGCGCCGCGGGCGTGGGATCGACGTTGGGCTTGGGCGGAGGCGGCGTGGCGGGTCCGCTCGGTGCCGCGCCGCCACCCGACGCAGGCGCGCTCGAGGCCGCTGGTGCGCTCGCTGCCGGGCTTGCGCCATCGGCCGTGGCCTGCGTCATGCCCGACTTCACCACCGTCGACTGCACGTCGACATGTCCGGGCGGCCCGCCCGAGGGCAGCGCGGAGGCCACGCCATCGGGCATGCAGTACGGCGCGGGCGGATCCCCGTCGTAGTTGAACCGGCCCACCGAAAGCTCGCCGATGGAGATGCCGAACACCGACTTCGTCTCCGCGTACACGATGTACTTCGGCTTCACCCGGAACGTGCTGGTGTCGATCGAGCCCGGCTTCACGCCCTTGATGCCGAACCACACGGCCTCGCGGACCATGTCCTCGTCGTCGACGAAGATGGAGCCGTTGGCCTTGCCGAGCGTGCCCGTGCCCGGCTTGCCGTTCGAGATCTTGCCCGTGAGCCAATGCTTTCCGAACGCCCAGTACACGTGCAGCCCGTACCCCGGGCTCGGCCCGTGCGAGCCGATGATCTGGAAGCAGTCGACGTCCCCGTTCTTGTCCAGGTGCACGTCCCAGACGAACACCGAGTGCCCCGAGCCGTGCCACCAATCGATGGCGAGCTGATCTCCGCGGCGCATCTTCTTCGGGTCGATCTTCGTGCCGAGTCCGTACGACACCAGCGAGCCGACCGGGTCGTTCTTGTTGTTGTGCTGCGCGTAGAAGTCCGCGAACGGCAGCGGATCGGCGCCGCCGTTGTACATGGGCACGTACGGGTCGCCGTTCAGGTCGTCGCGCGGATACTTGGGGTCGAACGCGAGCCCGATGGCGGTGCCCGTGAACGGCGAGCAGGTGGTGGCCTTGCCGACGTGGCCGCCGCCCTTGATGGACGCGAGCAGCGTGCCCTGGCCGGAGATGTAGCCGTCGGTGTTGCGCGTGCGCAGGTCCTCGCAGACCTGGATGAGCCTGGCGATGCCGCCGGGCATCTTCGTGGGCGTGGTGAACTTCGCGGCCGTCATGACTGCTTCTCCTCGAGCACGAACACGTAGGTGGCGGAGTCGTCGGCGTCGTGGTCGGACGCGGGCACGGCGTGCGCCGCGAACGATTGGCCGCGGATCTTGAGCTCGTACGGCTCGTGCAGCGCGGCGGCCTGCACGCGGCCGGTGGCGTCGGTGGTGAGCTTCATGGTGTAGCCGCTCGCGGTGGCCTCGACGACCTCTCCCACGACCGGCGCGCCCTTCGCGTCCACGAAGCGGCACACGAGCGTGACCGGGATCTCCGCGTCCCACGTCGACGCGCCGTCACCGTCGAGCTTCATCTCTTCGTCCACGATCTCGATGCGGTACGTGCCCTCGTTCGGCACCTCCGCCGTGACCACGCCCTGCTCGTCGGTCGTGCCCTCGGCGACCTGCTCGCCGGTCTCGAGCGAGTGGATCTTCACCTTGTGGTTCTGCAGCACGGTGTCGCCGATGGTCGTCACCACCGCGTGGATCAAGTGCTTGGCCGTCTCGACGAAGTCGCCGCCCGCATCGCCGCCTTCATCGCCGGCGCGCGCGTCCTCGGACGACGACGGCGTGTGCGTACCTTCGTCGGCCTCCTCTTCCTCGGCGGCCAGCGCCTCGCGCTCCTCTTCGGTGATCGCGGGCGAGCCCGGGCCATGCACCAAGAGGCG
This sequence comes from Deltaproteobacteria bacterium, assembly GCA_018266095.1. GTDB lineage: Bacteria > Myxococcota > Myxococcia > Myxococcales > 40CM-4-68-19 > CAIWCD01. The sequence goes on along the minus strand of JAFEBC010000146.1, from coordinate 3,554 downwards.
GAGCTCGTGCCCCGCGCGCAATTTGACCCCCGCGCGCAGGGCTTCGAGTTCGACCGCCAGGACGCGGATCTTCGTCGGCATTCCTGAAAGGAGAATCAGGAAGCGTGCCAGCGTGACGCCTACATGTGGGCACAGTGAGACTGCGCATCCGCGTGTCGCCGCCGCGAGACACCGAGCGTTGCGGGCACGTTGCGGCAGCCCGCTCGCGCCTGTCTCCGCGGGGAGACACTTGTCTCTCTCGGGGGACAGATCGTCGTCGCAATCGCGCGCTATAGTCGCGACCCGATGGCGAGCGAGTCCGACATCCTCGACATCCCCGGCTCCACCCTGACCGATCGCGCGTCGTCGGCGCCCGCGGTGCGCACGCTGCGCCTCCTCGACGAGCAGGGCCACTTGGTCGCGGCCGTGGAGCGCGCGCGGTTCTCCCTCGGCCAGCAGTCCTCGAACGACCTCGTGCTCGACGACAAGACGGTCTCGCGCTTCCACTGCGAGCTCTTGCTCGACGGCGGCGAGGCCCGCGTGCGCGATCTCGAGTCGCGCAACGGCACCTGGGTCGACGGCACGCGGGTGGCGATGGCGTTCCTGCGCGATGGCGCGCGGCTGCGCGTGGGCCGCACGACGCTGGTGGTGAAGCTGGGCCTGGAGGTGCAACAGGCGGTTTCGCCACGCACGGAGCTGGGCGCGCTGGTGGGCCGCTCGGTGGCGATGCGGGCCGCGTTCGAATTGCTGGAGAAGGCCGCGCCGACGGACTCCACTGTGCTGCTCGACGGCGAGACGGGCACGGGCAAGGAGCTCGCGGCCGAGGCGCTTCATCTGCTGAGCCCGCGGCGCGAGAAGCCGTTCGTGGTGGTCGACTGCGCCGGCATCCCGCCGAACCTCCTGGAGACCGAGCTCTTCGGCCACCACAAGGGCTCGTTCACCGGCGCCACCCAGGGCCGCATGGGCGCGTTCGAGGAGGCCGACGGCGGCACCATCCTGCTCGACGAGATCGGCGAGCTGCCGCTCGAGCTGCAGCCGAAGCTGTTGCGCGTGCTGGAGCGAAAAGAGATCCGCCGCATCGGCACGAACCAGATGACCAGGCTGGACGTGCGCGTGATCGCGGCCACGCATCGCGACCTGCGCGCGGCCGTGAACCGCGGCACCTGCCGGGCCGATCTCTATTTCCGCCTGTCGGTCGTGCGCATCACGCTGCCCCCGCTGCGCGAGCGCCTGGAGGACCTGCCGCTGCTGGTCGAGCGCTTGCTCTCACGCCTGGGCGCGCCAGAGCCCGTGATCGACGCGCTGATGAAGCCCGACTTCCTCGCTGGCCTCGCCTTGCAGAGCTGGCCCGGCAACGTGCGCGAGCTGCGCAACTTCCTCGAGCGCTGCGTGGTGTTCCGCGAGGCGCTGCCCGTGGACGCGCGCTCTCCTGCGCCCGCGCCGAAGCCGAACGAGACCTTCGCCGAGGCCCGCCAGCGCGTGCTGGAGCAGTTCGAGAAGACGTACTTGAGTGAGCTGCTCGCGCGGCACGACGGGAAGGTCGCCGTCGCCGCGCAGGAGGCGAGCATCGGGCGCACGCACCTGTATCGCCTGCTGCACCGGCACGGGCTGTTGCGTGTGCCGGCGCGCGAAGTGGACGATGCCGAAGCAGGCGACTAGCTGCATTCTCTGGACCGACGACGCGCGAGCCCGTCGTGCTGGGCCAGCAACCCTGCTCGAAGGTCCGTGCCAGGGCGACGATTCACCGCAGAGTCGCTGGGCCGCCGAGGATCGCTGAGAAACCCAACCCAATTCCGCGTATCTCTGCGCTTCTGCGCCTCTGCGGTGAGTGATCGGGCAAGCACGGGCTGGCGGACAGTTGCGAGGCGAATACTAGGGCCGTGGGCGGGCCTTCGCTTCCATGAGCATCGCCTCGTACTGCGGGTCCCCGTGCAGCGGCGTAAGCAGCGGGTCCTCGAGCGCGTCGATCTTGTTCTCCAGGTGCGGCACCGCCTCCTGCAGGAGCTGCAGCGCCTCCGCCTTCTTCCCCCGCGCCACATCCAGGAACGCCAGCCGCGACGTGGCGATCGCGAGGTCGCTGTCGTTCGGCCCCTTGGTCTTGAGCCAGCCCGCGCGCGCGCGCGTGATCACCGCCTCCGCCTCGTCCCACTTCGCGAGCCGCAAGAGCACCGCCGACAAGTTGTTGAGCGCGTCCAGCGTCTCCGCGTTCTCGGGCCCCATGCGCCGCTCACGCGCGGCCACGATCTCGCGCACGAGCGGCTCGACCTGCTTGTAGCGGCTGTTCATGAACAAGAGCGCCGCCGTGTTGGTCAGCGTGTTGACCGTGTCCGGATGGTCCGGCCCGAGGACGCGCTTGTCGGCCTCCCAGACCTCCTGGAACACCTGCGCGGCCTCGTCGTCGCGGTGCAGCGCGTGGTACAGCCCGCCCAGGTTGTTCATCGCGCCCAGCGTGGTCGGCGCGTCGGGCCCGTTCACGCGCTTGCGCGTCGCGATGACCTCGGTGAGCAGCTTCTCCTCCTCGGCGAACTTCTGCAGCGAGCCCTCGGCGACGGCCAGGTTGTTCATGAGCTGCAGCGTGAGCTCGGCCTCGTTGCCGACCTTCGCGCGCGAGAGCGCCAGCGCGGGCAGGAGCGTGGCCTCGCTCTCCTTCGGCTTCTTGAGCCGCCGCTGCGCGACGCCGAGCTGATTCAAGGCCTCCAGCGTGATCTCGCTCGACGGGCCCAGCACCCGCGTCGCGCGCGCGCTCACCACCGCGGCCGCCTTCTCGGCCTCGTCGAAGCGGCTCATGCGGCGCAGGACGATCACGCGCTGGAGCGACGCGTTGAGCACCTCGGGATCGTCGGGCCCGCGCTCCTTCAGCAGCGTGGCCTCCGCCTCGTCGAGCGGCCCTTGCGCCTCTGGATAGAGGCCCAGGTTCGAGTACACGGTGCCCATCGATTCGAGCAGCCGCGCGCGCACCTCCGGGTCTTCGCTCAGGCCCGACTTCAGATCCTTCGCCGACTTGTCGAGCACCTCGCGCACCGTGACGCTGTTGCCGCGCGACACGCCCGGATCCGAGAGCTTGAACATGTCGGTCATGAAGCCCGACACGCGCCGCGCGGTGGCCGCCTCGCGGTTGGCCCGCTCGCGCTCGGCCAGGATGCGCCGCACGCTCACCGTCCCCACCGCCGCCAGGACCGCCACGAAGACCGCGGTCGCGCTCAGCATCATCCGGTTGCGCCGCGCCCAGCGCACCAGGAGCTCCCAGCTCGAGTACGCGTGCGAGGGCACGAGGCGCCCCGTCTGGAAGTTCTTGAGCTCCTCGGACAGCTCCGCGGCGCTGGCGGTGCGCTTGCTCTTCTCTGGCGCCATCGCGCGCGCCACCATGCTCGCCAGCTCGGGCGCGACCTCGGGCACCACGCTCGTGAGCAGCGGCGGCGGCCCCTTGCGGACCTGCTGGAGCACCTCCAGGCTGTTCTTGCCCTCGTACGCCGGCCGGCCCGCGATGAGCTGGTAGAGCAGGGCGCCCAGCGCGTACACGTCGCTCTGCACGTCGGCCGCCTCGCCGCGCGCCTGCTCGGGGCTCATGAACGCGG
>JAFEBC010000145.1 GCA_018266095.1 Deltaproteobacteria bacterium | reverse complement strand
GATCCGGAGTCTGCCGCGCCGGGACGCCAGGCCTGACAACAGTTGTCCGCCGCCGCGCGGCGCGCCGGTTGACGCTTCGGTCGCCAAGAAGTTCAGCGCCTTTTGGACGGAGTTCGACAAGAAGTTCATGAAGCCGACGGATGGCGGCACGCTTGCCCGAGTGGTTCAACAGACGGTCTTGAGGGAGGTCCAGAGGCTGCGCTCGGGGGCCCAGAGCAAGACGGAATTTCTCGAAAATCTCAAGCAGATCGAGGGCCCCCTGCGCTTCATCACCACGAAGCAGGACGAGTTCTTCAGAAAACTCGGTGAAGGCGATGAAGCGCTCGCGTTCGCCCTGCTCGGAGCCGGTGTGCTCGTCAACAGCGAGCGCTCCGATGACATGGTCCACAAGATCGGTGTCGGCGCCGGACCTCCCTCGGGCTACCACGTCTGGCATGCATCCATTTACTGCGCGAAGGAGTTGGGAGCGCTCGAGGGGAACGAGGCCTCATGGCTGAAGCATCTGCAACACGTTGGCGTCGCCTGGGAAATTCAATCGATCTTGAAGCCAGAAGACGAGAACCAACAGAACCCGCCTCTCCCTCAGGACGCGCAGGACCGGATCATTCGGAAGTGGGAAGGCCGGGGTTTTGACGAGATCGCTCGCGCTTTCGACAGCAGGCCATATCCGCAGGACATGGAGCGCTTTGAAATGAACAAGAACCAACTGAAGGCTGCGGATGACGCCGGACCAGCGGTCCTGATCAAGCGCTCCGACATCGTCGTGCTGAGGCGAGACAAGCTCAACGACCACACCATGACACTGACGATGGTCATCGTGAGCGGCGACCTCGTGGGACAAGACTTCAACCCAGATGCCCCAGATGCGTTCGAGCAGGCCATGAAACTCGCCAAGGATGGGTTCGCAGACGTCTTCGAGCAGACGGAGAAGGGGCTGCAGAAGCTGGTCGAGGGCGTGTCGTATGTGAGCCTTCTCCAGCACAACACTTGGAAGAACGAGTAGTCATGCTCGACAGCCTCCTCACGTCCCTCACCGACACCCTCGGCACGCTCCGCGACGCCCTCCTCACCGCGGGCCGCCTGACCGCCCTCGCGCACCTGAGGGAGCCGCGGCTGCGCGCCCAGCACGATCTCGCCCGCGAGGTCTCGCTGCGCGTCGAACAGGCCGGAGCGGTGCAGGATTTTCTCGCGCGCTACTACAACGTCCGCGAGCCGCAGGTGGCGTGGCCCGCGGCCCTTGTCGAAGAGCTGACCAGCTGGCTGGAGAGCGGCGCGCCGGTGCCGGCCATCGAGCACTTGCGCAAGCGGACGCTAGCGCAGGCCAGCGGGCTCGCGGAGCAGGCGATTCTCCTCGCGCGGTCGAATCTCCACGGCGGGCCGACGCTGCAGCTCGTCGAGGCGCTGCATGCGTCGCTCCCCAACGAGTGTCTCGGCGGATTCGTGAGCGGAGAGGCTCCGGAGCAGCCGCGGAGGGTCTTGCGCGGGCCGTCCGAGGTGGCGCTCGATCCCGTCTTTGCGCCTGCGTTCAGCCTGGCGGATGGGCCGGAGCCGACGCGGCGTGACCTCGACATCGACAAGTGTCCCGAATGCTGGTGTCTGGCCGTGCGCGAATGCATGGCCTCGGAGCTCTGCGCGCTGTCCATCGCCGAGTACGACGGGCTGCCGCTCGCGTTCCACCGGGACTTCGCCAAGCAATGCTGGGACGAGGCGCGGCATGCGCTGTTCTTCCTCGATGTCGCGCTGGAGCTCTTGCCGTCCTTCGTGCGCGACGCGCCGCGCGGGCACCCCCTGCTGGCGAGCGCCAAGCAGATGCTGGCGGAGGGGCGCGGGCTCGGCGTGCCGGCCGAAGGGAATCTCTACTCAGTGGTTTGGAGCCTGGAACTCGCCGAGCGCCTGGTGGTCATGCACCTCGACAGCGAGACACCTGGGGCCGCCCAGGCGCTCGCTGATGCCCGCGGGCCCTTCGCACAAACGAACGCGACCTACCGATCAGGGATGGAGGTGGTCGCGCGGGATGAGGCCACGCACGCACGGCTCGGGCAGCGCTGGCTCAAGCACCTCCTGCCGTCGGATGCCGAGCGCGAGGAGACGATGACGCGCGCGCGCTACCTGCGGGCGATCCACATCGTGCGGGTGATGGCACAGCAGCGCGGCGTGCCGCTGATGCAGATGGCGCAGGCATTCCTCTCGCAAACGCAGGAGGCGCCGCGCTAAGCTCCGCGCGTGAGCAAGCCGCGGGCCGAGTTCGCTGCGCTGGCGAACGGGGAGGGCGAGACTTCCGGGAGCGATCCAGACGCCGATCGACTTCCGCGCGAGGTCGCGCCGCCGCTCGAGCCCGGTCATGTGGTGGCGGGGCGCTATCGGGTCGAACGGGAGCTGGGACGCGGGGGTGTGGGGCGCGTATACACGGCCGCCGATCAGACGCTCGGCCGGCGCGTCGCGCTCAAGGTGCTGCTGGCGCCGATGCCCTCGGCGACCACGCGCAAGCGATTCGAACTGGAGGCGCGGGCGGCGGGACAGCTCGATCACCCCAACGTGCTGGTGGTGCTCGACGCGGGCGAGCACGACGGGCTCCCGTT
>JAFEBC010000144.1 GCA_018266095.1 Deltaproteobacteria bacterium | reverse complement strand
GACCCGAAGACCAACAAGAAGCCGGGCGCGAAGTTCCTGGGCTACTTCCACGAGGCCGCGAGCGGCGAGACGCCCGAGCCGGGCGACATGTACCAACTGTGGGACGTCGCCAACAACCGCATGGGCCACATCGGGTTCTTCCTCGAGCAGTACGAGAGCACGATCGCCACGGCCGATGGCGGCGCGGGGAAGCTGCCGGATCAGGCGGCGCTGCTGGACGGGAGCACGTTCACGCGCAGCAAGAAGGGGCTCATCCAGGCGGACAACCCGACCACGAACAGCACGAACGAGATCCGCGGCTGGGTGGACCTGAGCAAGCTGTCGCGGGACATGAGCAAGAAGTTCCCGCCGTAGGCGCGTGGCCGGCCTCGCGGGACCGCTATCGCTCCGGCGGCTCGTGGGGCGCGTTGGCCTTGAGCGTCTGCAGTTCCCGCGCGAGCGTGACGAAGTCGATCTCCACGGCGCGCAGCGTGTAGCCCGCGTCGCCAGGCACCGCGGAGGGCCGGGTGGCGTCGATGGCGTTCGGCAGGCCGCCGCTGGCGTAGAGCGGGTCGCCCACGAGCGGGTGCCCGATGCAGGCCAGGTGGATGCGGATCTGGTGCGGCCGGCCGGTCTCGATGCGCACCTCCACCAGCGTCTCGGGGCCGCTCGGGCCCTGGCGGCGCTCGAGGACCTTCACGTGGCTCCGGGCGGCCTTTCCGTCCGCTGACGACGCGTGCACCGTGCCCATGGGCGCGTAGGGCACGGGGCCGATGGGCGCGTCGATGGTGACCTCGTCGGGGCCGAGGTGGCCGCTCGCGACCGCCTGGTAGATCTTGCGCACCGAGCGCTCCCGGAAGGCGCGGGTGAGCGACTGGCGCGCGTGCTCGGTGAGCGCGAAGACCACGAGGCCCGAGGTGTGGCGGCCCAGCCGGTGCAGCGGGGTGGCGCCCGGGAAGCGCGCGCGCACGAGGTGCAGCAGCGTGTGCTCTTGGTAATTCGAGCCGGGCAGCGTCGGTAATCCGCTCGGCTTGTCGACAATCAGCACCTCGGCGTCCTGGCGCACGATGCCGAAGTGCAGCGGCGCCTCGGGCTCTTCCCACGGGGGGCGATTCCAGGTGAGCCGCTGACCGCGCGTGAGCGCCTGCTCGGCCGTGGCGACCTGTCCCTGCAGCGTGACCTCGCCGCGCGCGATGCGCCCGCGCCACCCGTCCTCGCCCGCCTGGGGCCGCGTCTCGCACAGCCAGGCCAGCACGGTCCGCCCGTGGGCCTGGCTGTCGAGCTGCTCGTGGTGGCTGAAGCCCTTGTTCACGTTGGGGATTTCCCTTGGGGCGCGTTTCGGTGTGACCGGCTTCACACCTGAACGCGGCCCGCGCAGGGTACAGTCCGCCCGCAGCGCTTGTCACGCCGTGCGCACGGTTGCCCGATGCGCCTGGCCCGCAGGTACCAGCCCCGCGGGGCGCTCCGAGCCTAACTTCTTGAGCTCCTCCCACAGCGCGAACGGTGCGCCCGTCGGGTCCTTGAGCACCGCCATCGTGCCGTGCCCCGGGACCGGCGTGATGCCCATCAGCGTCTTCGCGCCCAGACGCTCGGCCCTCTGCAGCGAGGTCTGGATGTCGGGCACGGTCACGTACGCGAGCCAGCTCGAGGGCTCGTCCTTCTCCGCCGGCATCAGGCCGCCGCCCTGGTCGGGCTCGCCGTGGATGGAGTAGTAGATCATGTCCGGCACCGGCGCCTTCTCGAACCGCCAGCCGAAGAGCTCGCCGTAGAAGCCCTTGGACTTCTCGGTGTTCGACGAGTGCAGCTCCACATAGCTGAACAAAGCGGGCATGTTGCGTCTCCTGGGATGACGCCGGACCGGCATGGCTCGGCGTCTGATGGAGGGCAGTGTGCCGGGGCGGGCTGACAGCCTTGTGTCAGGATTGTTCGGGCCTCGGGCGGGTCCCACGGAGGGCTGGAAATCGTGTGAGACCTGTCCTTGGAAATCGTGTGAGACCTGTCCCGGAGGACCTGTCCCGGAAATCGTGTGAGAACTCCCGGTGACCGGTGACTCTACGGTCGTTTGACACAGATCCAGCGCACACATAACCTGTGCGCATGAACCTGACGCTCACGGTGGACGAAGCCGCGGTTGAGAAGGCGCGGCAGGCTGCCCAGCGGGAAGGCACGAGCCTGCAGGCCCTCTTGCGCGCCTACATCGAGCGCCTGGCTGGTGAGCCGGGGGCGGACACGCTGACGGACTCGGTCCAGGCGCTGTGGAAGCGGGCAGACGCCGCGCCTCGGAAGCCCGAGGCCAACGCGCACAGCCGCGAGGGGCGCGAGGCGATCCACGACGAGCGCTTCGAGGCCTCCAAGCTGGGCCGCCGCCGGTGAGCCGCGTCTTCTTCGACACGAACCTGCTCGTCTACTCCGTCGACGACCGCGACAAGCTCCGCCAGAAGGCTGCGCGCAAGCTGCTGACCGAGCACTTGGGGGCGAGCACGGCGGTGTTCTCGACGCAGGTGCTGCAAGAGTTCTTCAGCGTGGCCACGCGCAAACTCGGCCTGCCCGTCGAACTCGCGCGCGATGCGGTCCACACCTACGCCCAGGCGAGCGTCGTCCAGGTGACACCCGACCTCATCCTGTCGGCCATCGACCTGCATCGCCTGCGGCCGATCTCGTTCTGGGACGCGCTGGTGGTGCGCGCCGCGAACGTCGCCAACTGCGCGATCTTGCTCACCGAGGACCTCACGGACGGCGAGGTCTTCGACGGCACGCGCGTGCAGGATCCGTTCGCTGCTTGAAAGGCCGAAAAACCCACGTCCTCCCGCGCGGATTCCTCCGTTGACACCGCCCCGGTCCGCCAGTAGTTTCCGCCCGCTTCCGAGGCGCCTTTGGGATCTCCCTCTTCTCGAGGGAGTGCATTGAAACGCAGTGAACAAGGACGCACAGTGAACGACTACCTCGCGCCGTACCTCCCGGTCCTCATCGTCCTCCTGCTCGCGGGCATCCTCTGCCTCGCCATCGCCTTCGTGGCCACCGTGCTCGGCCCGCGGCGCATCACGGCGCTCAAGGAGTCCACCTTCGAGTGCGGCAACGTCTCGGTGGGCGACGCGCACGCGCGGCACTCGGTGAAGTTCTACCTGGTGGCGCTGCTCTTCATCGTGTTCGACGTGGAGAGCGTGTTCATCTACCCGTGGGGCGCGCTGCTGCGTGACTTCCAGGCCGACGGCATCGGCTGGTTCGCGTACTGCGAGATGCTCTCGTTCATGGCCACCCTCGCGCTCGGCCTCGTGTACGTGTGGCGCAAGGGCGCCCTCGAGTGGACGTAGGCGAAGTTCGCTCTCAAGGACAACTCCAATGACCAACCGCCTCCCCATGTACAAGCCCGAGGGCAACGTCCCCGAGAGCGCCGGCGTCGCCGAGGAGAACGTGCTCCCGGTGCTGCTGTCGCGCCGCGACGACGCCATCAGCTTCTTCGAGAAGATGCTCCAGGGCCCGGTGTCCAAGTCGCTCGGCTGGGCGCGCGCGAACAGCATCTTCCAGTACCCGTTCGTCACTGCGTGCTGCGGCATGGAGTACATGTCCGCGATGGCCGGCCGCTACGACGTGGCCCGCTTCGGCGCAGAGTTCCCGCGCTTCACGCCGCGCCAGGCCGACCTGCTCATGGTCGTGGGCACCATCAACATCAAGCAGTCGCCCATCCTCAAGATGGTCTACGACCAGATGGCCGAGCCCAAGTGGGTCATGGCCTTCGGCGTGTGCGCCTCGACGGGCGGCTTCTACGACAACTACGCCACCGTGCAGGGCGCCGACCGCATCATCCCCGTCGACGTGTACGTGCCCGGGTGCCCGCCGCGCCCCGAGCAGGTGCTCGACGGCCTCAAGATCCTGCAGGACAAGATCATGGCGCAGCGGCACAACCTGGTCTCGATGGAAGTCGAGAACGAGGCGCAGCGCACCAAGACCTTCCTCGGCAAGCTCATCGGCGGGAAGTAGCCAGCGCCGCTCGTCAGGAGATCCAGATGTCGCAGGCTTTCATCGACGCATTGAAGAGCAAGCTGCCGGACGCGGTGGCCTCGTCGCACTCGCACAAGGGTGACGACGTGGTGGTCATCAAGCGCGAGCACCTCGTCGAGGCGATGACGCTGCTCAAGAACGATCCGGAGTTCGAGCTGAAGCTGCTGCGGCAGATCGCGGCCGTGGACCTGCTCACGTTCAAGACGGAGAAGACGGGCGGCGGGTCGATCGCGTCGCAGGAGGCACCGGCGTACGACGTGCAGAAGTCGCGCACCGTCGAGCCGCGGTTCTACGTCGCGTACAACCTGTACTCGGTCACCAAGCAGAAGAGCCTGCGCGTGCAGGTCGAGGTGCGCAGCGACGACGCGAAGGTGCCGAGCGTCACCAAGCTGTTCCGCACGGCCAACTGGTGGGAGCGGTACTGCTGGGACATGATGGGCGTCGAGTTCACGGGGCACCCGAACCTCGAGCGCCTGCTGCTGTATCCCGAGTTCGTCGGGCACCCGCTGCGCAAGGACTATCCCATCCAGAAGCGCCAGCCGCTGGTGCGCGAGATCGAGTTCCCGGACCTCGTGCGCGGCCCTGGACCGGGCCCGGGCGGCGCGGGCGTGCCGATGAGCCAGACGCACGTCGGCCGGAAAAACGTGG
>JAFEBC010000143.1 GCA_018266095.1 Deltaproteobacteria bacterium | reverse complement strand
GTGACGGTGATGGTCTGGGTGCCGACGGAGACGAGCGTGACCGAGAGCGTGCTCGAGCCCGCGACGAGCGCCGTGTCCGCGGGCAGCGAGGCGGCAGCATCCGTCGAGGTCACGTGCAGCGTCCCCGAGGCGCTGGTGGCCGCGTTGCCGAACGCGTCGAAGGCGGCGACGCCCAGCGAAACCGGGAGCCCGGCCACGGTGCTGGTCGCGCTCGTGAGCGTCAGGCTGGCCGCGGCCGCGGGCGACACGAGGACGCCGCCGCTCGTCACCGTGAGCTGTCCATCGTCGGTGGCCGTGAGCGTCTGCGTGCCCGCGGTCTCGAAGGCCACGCCGGTGGTGAACGTGTGCGCGCCGCTGTCGAGCGAGGTGAAGGTGTAGTCGGCGGGCAAGGTGGCGCGCGCGTCGGTCGAGGTGAAGTGGGCCACGCCGCGATAGGTGGTGAGCGTGTGCCCCTGCGCGTCGACGGCGCTGAGCGTGAACTGCTGCGCCGCGCCCGCGGTCACGTCGGACGGCAGCGCCGAGAGCCTGAGCGACTGCGCGGCCAGCGGCGTCACGGTGATGGCCAGCGAGCCGGTGAGCCCTCCCGCCGCCGCATCGGTGACGGTGATGGTGCTCGTGCCCGCCGTGTTCGGCGTGTACGCGAGGTCGTGCGCGCCCGCGTCGCCCGCGGTGAAGGTGTAGTCGGCCGGCAGCGCCGCGAAGCCGTCGGTGGAGGTGACCTTGACCGTGCCGAGGTAGCCCGTGATCACCGCGCCCGTCTTGTCGACCGCGCGCACGTGCAAGGTCAGCGCGGTGCCCGTGATCGGCGCCGCGCCCGCCGCCAGCGTCACCTCGAAGGCGCTCGGGCCCTTCACCTCCGTGTGCCAGCACTTGTTGTCCTTGGCGCAGACGAACCCGTCGGGGCACTCGGCGTCGCTGCCGCAGTGCAGGCGTCCGTCCGTGATGGTCGGGTCGTAGCAGGCGGTGGTGAAGAGGACTGCGCAGAGCGAGGAGAGCAACACACGGGCGAATCGCTTCGTCACCAGTGGCCTCTAGGGGCGAGAGTCAGAGCGCATGTGCGGCGACGACGTTCACTCGTCGACACGCACGGGATCTTCGCACAGCCCCATTGGAATGCTGCAAGGCCGAAACGTACGGAAATGTGAGGGACACCACGCGATCTCGCGCTGGCCCGCGACTGGCGCGGCCCTCAGCGATCGGCGTCGCCGTAGCCCAGCACGCGCAGCGTCCAGTGGCTCTCCAGGGCGCGGTCCGCGAACGTCACGCAATCCGCGTCGGCGCGCCGCGCGAGGGAGGCCAGGTCCTCGCGCGACGCCTGCGCGTCCGCGATCACCCGCGCTCCCGGCAGCGACTGGCCCAGCTCCTCTGCGTCGCGCAGCGCCTGCGACAGCGGCTGGTCGCGGAACACCGGCACCTCGTGCATCACCGCCTGGAGCCAGTCCTGCGGCAACAGCGCGCCCTCGGGCAGCGACACGGTGACGCGGCGCATGGCGTCCTCCCCTCGGTGCGAGAGCTGACGCATCTGCCACGACGGCGCGGCTCCGCGCAGCCGCTCGCGCACGCGATCCAAGAGATCCATCGGGAAGGGCTCGCTCGCGCGCAGCACCACGTCGAAGGTCGCGTGCGGATCGGTGCCCAGCCGCGCGTCGATGGCGCGCAGCGCGCGGTCGCGCTGGCCGAACAGATCGCGGCCCGAGATCCACAGCGCCGCATGTTGGGCGCCGGGCTGCGCCAGCTTCACGAAGTCGGCCTCGCTCGCGCCGTCGAGGTCGATGGCGAACACGTCGCACGGCCCCTGCGCCCGCGCGCTCGCCACCAGGTGCGGCCGCGGCACCTCGTCGACGCGCCGCTCGAGCACGTCCTCGGTGTCCTCCAGCGCGCGCAGCAATTGCTCCTGCGTGAACGTCGCCGTCCGCTGCACGCGATAGGGCGGGCTCGGATCGAACACCACGCCGTCTTCCTCTGCCGTCGCGCGCATGGCCGTGCCCGGCAGGAGCGAGAGCGGGAACACCTGCGCCTCGCCGCCCAGGCCGTGCTCTTGGAGAAACTCCACCCCGCGCTTCACGTCATCGGGCGCATCGCCCGGCAGGCCGATGATGAGGTCCACCAAGAGCTCGATGCCCTCGCCGTGCAGCAGCTTCGCCGCCTCGGCCACGAGCTTCGCCGAGCCGCCGCGCTTCACGCGCTTGAGCGTCTCCGGGTTCACCGACTGCAGCCCGATCTCGAGCCGCGTGAACCCCGCCTGCGCGAGCTTCTTCGCGTGGTGCGCCTTCAGTCCCTCCGCGCGCACCTCGGCGAAGAACGTCAGCGCGCGGTCGCTGTTCACCTCGGCCAGCGCGTCGAGCAGCGGCTCGAATTCGGGCCGGTGATTGAACGTCGGGTCGAGGAACACCACCTCGCGCGCGCCCTTGTCCTTGAGCTTTTGCACGAGCTGCGCCGACGGGTCCGGCTCGAGCACGCGCAGCACGCTGGAGCTGCGCGGATAGAAGCAGAAGGTGCAATGCGAGCGGCACCCGCGCACGGTCTCCACGTACGTCGAGCGCTGCGGCTCCACCGGCACGAGGCCCTCGAGGTACGGCGAGGGATACGCGGTCAGCGGAAAGTTCGCCTGCGGCGTCGCGCCGAACGCCGAGAGGCCCAGCGGCTTGCGCACGGCCACACCCGGCAGCCCCGCGCCGTCGCCGCCGTCGAGCAGCGCGTGCATCAGCTTGGCGAACGTGTCCTCGGCCTCTCCCGCGACGGCGAGATCGTATCCCTTGGCCTGCAGCACGAACGGGTTGTCCGACGACACCTCTGGCCCGCCGATGAGGATCTTCGTCTTCGGGGACCGCTTCTTGATCTCGCGCGCCAGGTGCAGGCTGCGCTCGACGTTCCACAGGTAGAGCGAGAGGCCCACGAACGCGGGCTCGTCTCGCGCGACACGATCGGCCAGCAGCGCATCGCCCATCACGTCCGTGAGCGAGGGCTCGATGACCTCCAGCTCGAGCCGCGAGGTGAGCCCATGCACGCGCGCCGACACGCCCAGCGCGCCCGCGGCGAGCGGCACATTGCCCGTGGCCGCCAGCGCCGCCGGCGGAGGCACCGGGAGCTGCACGAGCCGCATGCGCGGAAGGGGACCCATCAGCTCCTCTATAGCCTACGCGCGCGGCGTCTCGATGCGCGCGAGCAGGTTGGCCGCTTTGTCGCGGAGCTGCTGGCCTCGCAGCGGATCCCCCGACTCCTCGCGCAGACGCGCCTCGAGCAGCAGCACCTCGACGAAGAGCCGCGCCTTCTCGCTGTGTCCCAGCGCGCGCAAGAGCGTGTCCGCGTCCATCAGCGGCAGGATGCGCGCGTCGATCCCGAACAGCTCGCGCTGGCCGTTCTCCAGCTCGCGCAGCGCCTCTTCATGGTGGCCCTGCTCGGCCAGACCCAGCGCCCGGCGCAGCAGCGCGGCCGCGAACTTCGCCAACTGCTGGATGGTGCGAAGGATCAAGTCCTTTTCGTCGAGCATGGCCACAGCCTGGGCACGTCGCTGGGTGGAAGACGCTTGCTGGGGGATCGTGGAGCGCTACTTGAACTGGCTAGACGTCGGCAGTTCGAAGTTCATCGCTTCAATTGCTCCAGCGCCGTGTCGAACACGACCATCCCCAGCCGCTCCGTGTCGCTCTCCGACAGCTTGTCGAACGTGAACGACACGCGCCAGCTCCCGCCCTGCCGCTTGATGCCCTGCATCTTGGCCTTGCAGTCGAGCGGGTCCACGCCGCCCGGGAGCCGCAGCGTCACCGGGATCGGCGCGTTGCCCTCCGGGCCCTTGCCCAGCATGGTCGAGAAGCCCGTCATCGAGAGGTCGAGCGTCATCGCGCGCTGGCGATTGCCGTCGATCTCGAGGTCGAGCTGGAGCGCGCGCGCCACCCGCAGCGCCTGCCGCGCCGTCTCACCTTCTTTGAGCTGCAGCCGCTGCGCCGCGATCAGCGCGCTGGCCAACTCTTCACGCGCGCGCTGGTAACCGGCGAGGTCGGACCCGTCGAGCTTGCCCTGCTTGGCGCGCTCGTGCAGTCCGCGCAACGATTCAATCCACTCTGCGAGACCCATGGGAAACCCACTGTAGCGAGGAGGACGACGCTCCGCATCGGAGCAAACCTGCGACAACTGCCCACCCCCTGCGTGTGGTCCCCTTCACACTCCCGCGTTGAAGTGGTCGGCGATGACCTGCGCGACGCAAGCGGTGAGCTTCTTCCCCGTGGGCAGGTGCAGGAACTCGTTCGGCCCGTGCGCGTTGGACTGCGGCCCGAGCACGCCGGTGATGAGGAACTGCGCCTTGGGGAACTTCTCGCCCAGCATGCCCATGAACGGGATCGTGCCGCCCTCGCCCATGCTCATGACCGGCTTGCCGAACCAGGTCTGGCTGGCGCGCTCGATGGAGTCCGACAGCCACTGCGACATCGGCGGCGCGTCCCAGCCTGTGCTCGCCTTCTCGCCGATGAACTCGACCTTGGCGCCGTAGGGCGGGTCCTTCTCGATGGCTTCCTTGAGAGTGGCGAGCGCCTTGTCGGGATCGAGCCGCGGCGGGATGCGCACCGAGAGCTTGAAGGTGGTGTAGGGCCGCAGCACGTTGCCCGCGCTCTGCAGCGCCGGGATGCATGCGACGGCGACCACCGAGAGCGTGGGACGCCAGGTGCGGTTGAGCACGAGCTCAGTCAGGTCCGTGTGCATCGGCTTCATGCCGGGCAGGAACGGGAACTTGTCGAAGACGGCCGTGCCCAGCGTCTCGGCGGCCTTCTTGGCCTGCGCCAGGCGCTCGGGCGGGATCTGCACGTGCAGGCCCGCGAGCTTGATCTGGCCAGTGCCTTCGTCCTCGAGCCGCGAGAGGATCTGGCGCACCACGCGGAAGCTCGAGGGCACGATGCCCGACGCGTCGCCGGAGTGGACGCCCTCGGTGAGCACCTGCACGCGCAGGTCGCCGGCAGCGAGGCCGCGCAGCGAGGTCGTGCACCACATCTGGTCGTAGTTTCCGCAGCCCGAATCGAGGCACACCACGAGCGACGGCGAGCCGATGCGCGCCTTCAAGTGGTCCACGTACGCGGGCAGATCGTACGAGCCCGACTCCTCGCAGGCCTCGATCAGCACCACGCAGCGCGCGCGCTTCTTCTGCTGCTCGGCCAGGAGACGCAGCGCCGTCAGCGATGCAAAGGACGAATAGCCATCATCCGCGCCGCCGCGCCCGAAGAGCTTGTCGCCCTCGCGCACGGGCTCCCACGGCGAGAGGCCCTCGCGCCAGCCGGTCATCTCCGGCTGCTTGTCCATGTGCCCGTAGAGCAGCACGGTGTCGGTGCCGGTGCCGGGCGCCTCCATGAAGATGACGGGCGTGCGGCCCTCGAGGCGGACGACCTCGACCGTGAGGCCCGGGATCGGCTGCTTCTTGCACCAGGCGGCGATGAGCTCGATCGCCTTGTCCATGTGCCCCGACTGCTGCCAGTTCTTGTCGAACGCCGGCGACTTGCAGGGGATGCGGATGTACTCGGTCAGGGCCGGGACGATCTCCTGCTCCCAGACGGTGTCGCTGAACGAGAGGGCGCTCTTCGGGTCGAGTGCGTTGGTCGACATGGTTGCCGTTGTCTAGCGCAAGTGGGCTCCTCAGGTCACGCCCTCCG
>JAFEBC010000142.1 GCA_018266095.1 Deltaproteobacteria bacterium | reverse complement strand
GCCTTGGCGACCTTCGCAGCCAGCGCTTCTGCGTCGACGCCGCCCAGGACGGCCACGCGCAGCACGTGACCGTAGTGCGCGACCTCGTCCACCTCGGGGCACGCGCGCAGGGCCACGGCCAACTTGCGCGCGTCGTCCACGATGAGCTCCGCGCAGCGCAGGGCGCGGCGGCGCACGATCTCCTCGGGCGTTCCCACGTCGAGCACGGTGCCCCGGAAGATGAACGCGAGCCGGTGGCAGCGCTCGGCCTCGTCCATGTAGTGCGTGGTGACGAGCACCGTCGTTCCCTCGGCGGCGAGCTCGTGGATGCGCTCCCAGAAGTCGCGGCGGCTCACCGGATCGACGCCGGCCGTGGGCTCATCGAGGAACAGAATCGGCGGCTCGTGGATGGTGGACGACGCGAGCGCCACGCGCTGCTTCCAGCCGCCCGAGAGCGTGCCGCTGATCTGCTTGCGACGGTGCACAAGTCCCGTGCGCTCGAGCACCTCCTGCACCCGCTTCTCGCGCCGCGCCCGCGGGACGCCGTAGAGCCCGGCGAAGAAGCGCAGGTTCTCCTCGACCGAGAGGTCCTCGTAGAGCGAGAACCGCTGCGTCATGTAGCCGATGCGCTCCTTGATGCGCTCCGCGTCGCGCTGCAGGTCGAAGCCGACCACGGTGCCGCGCCCGCCGGTGGGATCGAGGATGCCGCAGAGCATGCGCAGCGTGGTGGACTTGCCCGCGCCGTTGGGGCCGAGGACGCCGAAGATCTCGCCGCGACGGACGCTGAGCGAGACGTCGCGTACGGCCAGGAGGTCGCCGAAGCGGCGCTCGAGGTGCTGCGCTTCGACGATGAAGTCACCTCGCCCATCGCCTCCAGTCGCGCCCGCGCCAGGGCCCGTCACGCCGCTCACGGCCGGTCCCCTTGCAGCATCGCGAAGGCCGGCACGCCCGCGCGCAGCGACTCCTGCGGGTCCTCGAGCGCGACGCGCACGCGCACGACCAGGTTGGGCCGCTCGCGCGGACTGTAGAGGTAGCGCGGCGTGAACTCGGTGCGGCGGCCGACGTCCTCGACCACGCCCGCGATGCCCGTCGAGGAGTCGCTGCGCACGCTGACCTTCTGCCCGATGCGCACCGTGCCCGCCCGCGCCTCGGGGACGAAGAGGTCGACATCGGGCCGCCGCGGCTCGCCGAGCGTGGCGATGGGCGCACCGGCCGCAGCGACCTCGCCGGGCTCGACGTGCGTGTCGAGCACCACGCCGTCCATGGGCGCGACGAGCCGATACTTCTGCAGGCGCTCCTCGACGAGCGCCAGCGCAGCGCGGGCACCCTCCACCCTCGCGTGCGCTGCGCGCACCTCACTCGCACGTGCGCCGCTGCGCAGACCCAGGAGCCGCTGCTCGGCCGCGTCGCGCTCGGCCGTGGCCCGCTTCATCGCGCCCTGCGCGTCATCGAGCTGCGCCTGGGTCGCGTGGTCGGCCAGGGCCTTCAGGCGATCCACCGTATCGCGCGAGGTCGACAAGACGGCGTCGGCGCCCCGCAACTGCGCCTCGGCCGCCTTCACGTCCTCGGCCCGCGCGCCCGCGAGCAGGAGCGAGAGCTGCGCCTCCGCCGCCTTCACGTCCGCCTCGCGCGCCGCCCGCTGGGGCCGCTCGAGCACGTCATCGAGCGCGGCGATGGGCTGGCCCTTGGTGACCCGCTGCCCGCGCGTGACCAGGAGCTGCGTGACCCGCCCCGGCACCTCGAAGGAGAGCTGGCGCTCGTGCAGCTCGACGGTGCCCTGCAGCTCGTCCGTGGGCGCCTGCTGCGGCGCGCAGCCGAGGACGAGCGAGAGCAGCCAGAGCACGGCCAGCATCACCGCGCGCGAGAGCCAGAGGGCCGTCGTGTTTTTCATCATACGTATGAGAATAAATGATCCGCGCAAGCCCGACAAGGGGCGCGGCAGCGTGTCGCGGGAGGGGACCTGGTGGTGCCGGGGCTGTGCGGGACGTCAGGCCACGCGCCGCGGGCCGAACCGCGCTCGATACTCGCGCGGCGAGGTCCCCGTGTGCCGCCGGAACAACTGGCGGAAGAACGCCACGTCCTCGTAGCCCACCTCGAGGCTCACGTCCTGCACCGACTTGTGCGCGCTCTCGAGGTAGTGCCGCGCGGTGTCGATGCGCAGCCGATGCAGATAGGCGAGCGGCGCCTCCCCAGTCGCAGCCTTGAACCGGCGCGCGAAGTTGCGCGGGCTCATGCCGACGCGCTCCGCCAGGCCGTCGAGGTCGATGGGCTCGCGGAAGTTGGTGAACAGCCACTTCTGCGCGCGCTGGACCGGCTCGTCGTCGTGGGCCGAGCGCGGGGGCTGCGCGGCGTAGGCCGACTGCCAGATGCGCGGCGTCTCCAGGAGGAGCGCCTTGGCCGTCTGCACCGCGACCTCGTGCCCGCAGAACCGCTCGACCAGATAGAGGCTCAGGTCGATGCTCGCGTACAGCCCGCCGCCGCAGAACACGTTGTCCGCCTCGGTGACGAACCGCTCGGTGTTCCACTGCACGTTGGGGTAGCGCACGCGGCACTGGTCGATGACGCCCCAGTGCGTGGTCGCGGGCCGCCCGTCGAGGAGCCCCGCGGCGGCGAGCAGGCTCACTCCCGTGCACACGCCCGCGACGGCCGAGGTCCGGCTCCGCCGCTTGAGCCACTCGATCACGCGGGCGTTGCGCACGCGCGCCTGCTCCAGATCCATCCCCGCCGTCGGCACCATCACCAGGTCCGTCTTCGGCACGTCCGCGAGCGACATCGTCGGCACGAGCGAGACCGGCACGAAGTTCTCGGTGGCCTTGCCGTCGATGGTCGCGGTGCGCACGCGGAAGCGCGGCTCGCCCGGCTTGCCCGTGAGCATCCCCCAGAGCGTCCCCGCGCACGCGAAGATCTCCAGCGGCGCCATCGACGTCGAGGGAAGGCCGCCTTCGAGCAGGATCACCGTCACGTCGATCATGTCCAGAACACCTCCGATGTGTGTCCATTCTGCCACTGTTTCCCTGAGCGCCGGTCCCGTAGGGTGCCGTTCACGAAGCGAGACGCTTCGCACCAGCTCGAGGAGACGGACATGGCGACGAACGGACACAGCTACAAGGGGCAGTGCTTCTGCGGCGCGGTCGAGATCGAGGTCACGGGCGATGCGGCCGGCATGGGCTACTGCCACTGCGGGTCCTGCCGGAGCTGGTCGGCGGGGCCGGTCAACGCCTTCACGCTGTGGAAGTCGGACGCGGTCAAGGTGACCAAGGGCGCGGACCAGCTCGGCACCTTCCACAAGTCGGAGAACAGCGGGCGCCAGTGGTGCAAGAGCTGCGGCGGCCACGTGATGACCGCGCACCCGCTCTGGGGCCTCATCGACGTCTACGCCGCGACCATCCCCACCTTCCCCTTCAAGGCGGGCGTGCACGTGAACTACGCGGCCACGGTCCTGCCGATGAAGGACGGCCTGCCCAAGCTCAAGGACTTCCCCAAGGAGCTGGGCGGCAGCGGCGAAGCGATCGCGGAGTGAGGGACACGCACATGACCACCAATCCGAACCAGGCGCTGTGGGAGAAGGGCGACTTCACGCGCATCGCGGCGTCCATGCGGGAGAGCGGCGCGGCGCTGGTGAAGGCGATCGGCGCGGGGCCGGGCCAGCGCATCCTCGACCTCGGCTGCGGCGACGGCACCACCGCCATCCCCTCGGCGAAGCTGGGCGCGGACGTGCTCGGCGTCGACATCGCGCGGAACCTCGTCGACGCGGGCAACGCGCGCGCCGCCGCCGAGGGCCTGTCGAACGTGCGCTTCCGCGAGGGCGACGCGACCAACCTCCGGGGCCTCGAGGACGGCAGGTTCGACCTCGTGGTCAGCATCTTCGGGGCCATGTTCGCGCCGCGCCCGTTCGACGTGGCCAAGGAGGTGGTGCGCGTGACCAGGCCGGGCGGGCGCATCGTGATGGGGAACTGGATCCCCGGCGACCCGACGTTCGTGGCGCAGCTCCTCAAGCTCTCCGCCGCCTTCACGCCGCCGCCGCCCGAGGGCTTCGTCAGCCCGATGACCTGGGGCCTGGAGGCCAACGTGCACGAGCGATTCGGCGCGGCCGGCATCCCCGCCGAGCGGATCTCGTGCGTGCGCGACACGTACGTCTTCCGGCACCAGGGCACGCCCACGGGCTTCGCGCAGGCCTTCCGCCTCTACTACGGCCCCACCATGAACGCAGCGGACGCAGCCGCGAAGTCCGGGCGCGCGGAGGAGTTCAACGGCGCCCTCGACGCGCTCTTGACCAGCCTCAACACGAGCAGCGACCCGGGCGTCACGACGATCCCCGCGACGTTCCTGCGCGTGACGGTGACCCGCTGAGAGGGCCCGGCGCTCATCGGCGGCCTATCCAAGCCCCCGCCGATTTGTCACACTCCCCCCATGCGCACCGACCTCACGCCGCTCGTGGTCCCAGTGCGCTTCTCCGGCGGCGGCCTGACCACCTGGGCCACCACCGGCGCGCTCGGCCTCGAGGGCGCCTTCGTCCGCTGCCACGTCTTCCCGCGCGAGGGCGTCACCGTCTCTCTGCAGTTCCGCCTCCCCGGCCCGCCCTACCCCGTCGAGGCGCACGGGACCATCCGCGAGACCATCCCGCCGCGCACGCTGGGCAAGGAGGCCGGCTTCTGGGTCGAGTTCACCGACCTCCCCGCGCGCTCACGCCAGCTCATCGAGGCCGTCGTCCTGCGCCGCCGCGCGATGCCGACGCCGCCTGCGCCCGCGCCGCCTGCGCCCACGCAGACGCCCCGGCACGACCACGACGAGCCCGCCGGGAGCCGCCGCGCGTTCACCCGCGTGGCTTCGAAGCTGCGCGTCGAGTGGGGGTCGGCCAAGGAGCTGCTCGTCTCCTGGACAGAGAACATCAGCCACGGCGGCATCTTCGTCGCCACGGCCGCACCGCCCATGCTGCGCGAGACGGTCGAGCTCGACCTGCACCTCCCGGACGGCGGGCCGCCCGCGCGCGTGGTCGCCGAGGTGGTCCAGCGCACGACGGAGACGGAGGCCAAGGCCACGGGCCGCATCGCCGGCGTGGGCCTGCAGTTCGTCGGCTCGAACGACGACTTCCGCAAGCGCCTCGAGGCCTGCATCGGCGCGCTGCTCAAGAAGTAGGCGCGCGTCCGCTCCCTGCCCGGCCGCCGCCAGCCCGCGACCCGCTTAACCCTGCGTCGGGTCTTTCTTCGGCTGGCCCATGCCCGGCTCGACGTGCTCCGGCACCGGCGGCGGCTCGAACAGCCCCGGGTTCTGCAGCATGGCCGGGCTCTGCATCCCCGGATTGGCCACCTGCACCGGCAGCGGCGCGCTCGCCGGCGCCCGCATCAGCACCTGCTCGATGCGCTCGATGCGCGCCTCCAGGTACTCGCGGTCGCGCTCGCTCAACATCTTGCGCGAGGCCAGCTCCGCGTCGAGCTCGCGGTTCTTGAACTTGAAGTACTGCGTGAAATACACGATCAGCACCGGCACGCTGAACACCGAGATCATGCCCACGATGGGGATGAGTTCGCCGACGACTTTCGGATCCATGGGGTGTGTTTCCCTCGGGGCCTGCGCGGATGTCCGGGCTCAACGCCACGCGAGCCCGCGAATTTCGGCCTACTTCTTCTTGCCCTTCACCGGCTTCAGGTCCTCGGGCTGCCGCGCGAACAAGGACAGCGTGACCTCGCCCTCGCTCGCCACCACCGGCGCGAGCTGCTGCACGCGCGCGAGCCAGCCGTCGGTCCACTTCGGGCCCACGTGGTACGCCTCGCGGTTGAACTTCGCCACCTTGGCGCGGATGCGCACCGTGGTCGCGTCACCGTAGGAGCCCGCGGGCAGGAGCAGCGCGGTGCCCTCGACCTTCTCCTTGGCGCCATCCTCGCGCGCGCGGCCGCAGAGCGTGAACGACGCGTCCGCGATGAACGGCACCTCCTTGTTGGCCTCGAGCTTGAGCGCCGCCTTCTCGAACTTCGCCTCGAAGGTGCAGGCCTTGGGCTTGCCCTTCTTGTTGGTGGCCCACTCCTGGAAGTGCTCCGTCTTCTTGGCGATGTGGTCCACGTCGATGCTGGTGAGCGGCACGGAGCACGATCCCGACGCCGTGCCTGCGGCCTCGTCCACCTCGAAGCTGCACGCGACCTGACCGCTCATGGCCACGATGCGCTCGCCCACCTGCGCGTCGAAGACCGCGGCGAAGTTCGAGCTGCCGATGTTCGGATCGACCTTGTAGGCCGTGGGCGCGGCGAGCAGGAGTGCGGCGAGCGCGAGCATGGTGCCTCGGAGGGTGGAGTGGATTCGAGCGCGCCGGAGTCTCGCACACCGAGCGCGGAAGTCACTCGCGAATCGGCGCTCGAACGCGCGGCCTTGGACTAGCGATTGGACGCGATCGTCTGCGCGCAGGGCACGTCGCCGAGATCGATGACCGCGCCGTAGCCACCGCTCGCGGGCACGTCGAGCTCGAGCTTGCAGGTGCCGCCGTTGAACACGACCTCGGCCTCGTGCTTGCCCGCCGAGAGGCCCTCGATGAAGAAGCGCCCCTGCTGGCCGACAGGCACCGACGTCTGCACGCCGCCGACCTCGACCGAGAGCTCCGCGCCGAGTGGCCCCTCGATGGGCGCGTCGGTCACGAGCTGCATCGTGCCCGCGACCGCCGAGGCCTTCTGCACCTCGAAGCGCACCGTCAGGCCGCCGCGCGCGTACGGCGCCACCAGGTGCTCCAGGTCGCCCAGCTCGTAGGTCAGCGGCACGTCGGTCGGGTCGATGCCGATGTGGTTCGCCATGTACGGGTGCAGGCCGGTGATGAGCAGGTCGCCGTCGTCGTCGGTGCGGCCGATGTCGTGGTTCTCGAGGTAGCTGCGCACGTTCGGCACGCCCGTGCGCACGAGGGCCCAGCTCTGATCGAGCGCGCGGGTGAAGAAGACGCGCCCGCCGAGCGCGACGACCCCGCCAGAGATCGTCGCGTGGCCGACGGTGGTGTGCGTGCTCGTGTCCACGCCGATCTCGAGCCGCTCGTGCTCGCCCTGCTGCAGGGCCGCCGCGCTCACGGAGGGCAGCTCGCTCGCTGCCGTGCTGACCCGGTATCCGTAGCCATCTCCCGTGGGCAGATCGAGCTGCGAGCTCATCTGCCCCGTGCTGTGTCCGGTGGCGTCGCGCGAGCCCGACAGCGCGCTCGCCTGGCGCTGGCCGAGCGTCCAGAACAGGCCCACGTCGGCCATGAGCCCCGGGCGTCCGAGGAGGGGATCCGCCTGCATCCCCACCGAGGCCGAGAGCGCGAGCTGCTGCGCGATCGAGAGCTGGCCGCGGAGCGTCGCGTGGCCGCTCTGGCCGGAGTCGCGCGACTGCAGGGCGAGCAGGTCGACCGTCAGCGTCAGCCGCTGGCCCACCGGCACGTTCAGGTAGCCATTCACGGTCCACAGCGCGCGATCGACCGAGGCCGCCTGCGACACGTTCGCGTACTCGGGCGACTGCAGCCGCAGCACGAGCCCGCCGCCCAGGTTCCCGCCGAGGTACGACCAGGCGATGGAGCCCGCGCCGCCCACCGTGCCGCCCGCGCCGCGGCTGACCGCGCCGGTGAGCTCGAGCTCGCCGATGACGGGCGCCGCCGTGATCGAGCCGCCCGCATTCAAGAGGCCGCCGCCCGCTTCCTCCGCGCGCGCGCCCACGGTGAACTTGCTCGTTAATCCGTATCGCCACGACCACAGTGCCGTTGGC
>JAFEBC010000141.1 GCA_018266095.1 Deltaproteobacteria bacterium | reverse complement strand
GGCGAAGCTCGCCCACGATTCGAACCCCGGCAGCCGCTGGTGCCGCACCTGCAGCGTGAGCCCCTCGCCCGGCGTGCCCCGCAGCGGCTCGGCGTAGATGAACTCGCCCAGGTCGAGCGAGGTCCACGCGCTGCCCCCGCGCGTCGCGATGTGCGGATCGCCCCACGAGCTCCCGTTGTGCCGGCCGTCCGGATCCCAGATGGTGCACGTCTCGCAGATGAGGCCCACGAGATCCGCCTCGCCGTCGTTGCTGGAGTTCGGACCCTGCGAGTAGAAGTCCTGCGGATACTTGACCACTGGCCCGCCGTTCGGATCGCAATCGAGCGGCGGGTGCGGACACATGCACGCATCCGTGATGTCCTCGTTCGGGCACGGCCCGCAGTCCACGCGCACCGTCCCCGTGAACGACTGCGTCGCCGGCCCCACGTTCCCGAACGCGCGCGCCTGCACGTTCACGCTCACCGCCTGCGACCCCTCTTGCGCGTCGGTCTCGCCCGAGACCGTCGTCCCCGACTGCGTCATCGGCGACCCGCCCAGCGACGCCGAGGCCTGCGGCTCGAGCTGCGCCGCCCACGGGAACTCGCAGCTCACCTGCACCTGCACCGGACACTGGTCGCCGTGCACGGTGACGATGCCGCCGTTGAAGAGCGGCTGCCCGTTGGCCGTGCACACCACCGGCTCGCACTGCACGTCGAGGTCGCGCGTGTGCGTCTCGTGCGTGTCGACGCCCGCCGGGTTCGTGTAGTCGAGCTTCGTCTCCCACTCGTACGCGCCCGGCAAGAGGCCCAGCGTGGCGTTCTCGTCGAACTCCTCCGTCCCCGTCGCGTTGGTCAGCTTGGAGTGGTTGGAGTGGACATCCGACACCATCGGCTTGGCCTGCAGCGCGTGCTCCGTGCACACCGGGCTCCCCGCCGGGGCCGCCAGCGGATACGGCGAGGGCGTGCCCGGCACCACCGTCGAGTCGACGCGCTGCAGGAGGTGCGCGCAGGTGAGCTGGTACACACCCAGCCGGTTCACGGTCGGCGCCACCCCGCCGACCAGGTTCTCGGCCACCAGCATCAGCTCCAGCACGTCCTGGTCGTAGTTGGCGCAGAAGTTCCCCGGCGTCGTCCACGTCCCCGGCGACGCGTTCGCGTCCCACTCCAGGATCCGCTCGTGCCCCTTGTAGAGGGCGAACCAGGTGGGCTCGTCCGTGATCGTGTTCGGCGGCACGGCCGAGAAACGCAGCGCCATGTTGTCGTCCGCGCCCACGGGCTCGTTGGTCGCGTCCTGCACCGAGCCGTCGGGCAGCGTCACCGTCAGCTTCGCGTCGGCCCCCTCGTAGTGCGCGTAGAGCCCCGGATACGAGAACAAGGTCGCGCGCAGCGTCGTGGACACGTCGGGCGGCGCCACGCCGGGGAAGATCAGCGGGATCGCCGTGAACAGGTCCGGCAGCAGCGCCAGCTTGAGCATGAGCCCCGAGAAGAGGCCGGTCTGATCGAAGTTCGCGTCCACGGCCGACGACGCCGTCTGCACATCGAGGCGCAGCTCGGGGCCCATCTCCACCGTCACCACCTGCGGCTCCTGGAACTCCTCGATGTCGTCGGCCACCTCGCCGCCCAGCGCGTCCAGGAACTCGTCGACCGCGAGGCCCTCCAGGCCGCCCAGCACGAGGCGCACCGCGAAGTGCGGCCCCGCCGAGACGCTGCCCTTGAGCTCGGCCAGGACGTCGGAGAGCGCGTCGAGCTCGCCGTTGGTCGAGTGGAGCCCCGCGGTGCTGCCCGCGGTCGACAGGCTGGGCACGAGGCCGATGCCGGACACCTCGTCGTAGGTGAAGTTCAGGCTCACCGCGGCCGTCAGGTGCGCATAGGGCCCGAAGCTCACCGACGGCCCGCCCGACAGCGAGATCTCGGCGCGGACGAAGGCGCTCACCTCCGCGTCGATGCCCACGGCCGCCGCCGCCGGTCCCGGGATGGTGAGGAAGCCGAGCGGGATCGCCTCGTCGCTCGTGCACTCCACCTGGGCGCTGCCGCTCAGGCCAACGTTGATGTTGAGCGCGTCGTCGCGCGTGAAGGTGAAGCCCATCCCCAGGCTGCCGGAGACGACGACGCCGTCCTGGATCTGGTCGTCATAGGTGATGAAGGGGTGGAACGCGAGGCTGGTGGTGAAGCTGATCTGGAAGATCGAGGCGCTCGCGCTGGCCTCGCACTCGAACCCGGGGATGATGTTGCGGCGGCGCGTGCCCTGTGGCCGCGCCGAGGCGGGCACGTCCGGCGAGTGCACCCAGGCGTCGCGCGTCACCGTCTTGGGCTGCACCAGGTGCTGCTCGGCGAGCGCCCGCGAATCGAAGTGGAGCTGCGCCTGCTGGAAGACGTCGTGCGGCTGCAGCACCTCGAGCTTCACCAGCGCGTAGCCGTTGCGCGAGGTCGCCTCCACCACGCGGCCCATCAGGTGCGCGCCCTGCGAGCCCAGCAGCATCGTCCCCACGGCCGGCGCGTCGCCGCGCAGCACCGCGCCCGTCGTCACGTGCATCCCCGCCGAGTCGTCGGTGCGCCCCAGCGTCGCCAGCCACTCGTCGTCGCTGAAGGTCCCCAGCATCACGTGCCCCTGCGCGTCCGGCGCCGAGATCCCGGGCACGAGCCCGTCCGGCCCCGCGAGCACCTTGCGCGGCGCGGTCGGCGGGAAGACCACCTGCGCGTCCGGCACCAGGAGGACGCCGCTCTTCACCGTCGCGATCGTGGCCGCCGAGGGACCAGACATCAGCTCCGGCTTGCTCCGGCTGCGCGCCACGATCACCGACATGCCCACGCCGGCCTGCGCCACCGCCGTCACCTGGCCCGGCTGCGCGTCGATGAGCGAGACCTGCTGCGGCTCGCTGGAGACGAACTCCAGGTCGAGCCCGGCCACATCGAGCTCCGCTCCCGAGGGGTCGAACACGCGCACCGTGAACTGCGCCGCCGCGCCCACGCCGTCGAGCAGCGCGCCCTCGGGCTGGAGGATGAGCTTGCTGCCGTCGGGCGGCGCCACCAGCGTCACGCCGCCATCGGTCCCCGCGTCGGGCTCCGCGCCCGCGTCCGCCCCGGCGTCCACGCCCGCGCCAGCGTCCGCCCCTGCGCCCGCGTCGCCGCCCGCGCCAGCGTCCTCCCCTGCACCCGCGTCCTCACCCGCGCCCGCGTCCTCCCCTGCGCCCGCGTCCTCACCCGTGCCCGCGTCCGCCCCTGCGTCTGCGCCTGCGTCCGCCCCCGCGTCGCCTCCCGCATCCGCCCCCGCGTCGCCTCCCGCATCCGCCCCCGCGTCGGCGCCCGCATCCGCGCCCGCGGCGGCGCCCGCATCCGCGCCCGCGGCGTCCTGTCGCCCGCCCGACGAGGTCCCGCACGCCGCCCACATCAGGGCCACGCAGACAACCAAAGCTCGGCCACTGGCAGACGTCACGGTTCCTCCTGCTCCAAACTGTCGGAATCCAAACCAATCGTCCAGCCAGAGCTTCTCCCCCCACTCCAACGCAATCGGAGCCAGAATCCGGACACTGCGCCGCCCCGCACGAGGAGCCTCATGGCCCAAGACCTGCTCTCCCTCTGGTTCGGCCTCACCCGCCGCGTCGACCGCGCCACCTATCTCCGGCATGGCCTCGCCCTCACGCTGCTCAAGTACGTGGTCGACGCCGCCCTCGTCTTCGCCGCCACGGGCACGCGCTGGACGCCCCTCGACTACGCGAACCCGCTCTTCCTCGGCCGCCAGCACGCGATGGGCAACGCGCCCACCTGGCTCCTCGCCGCGCTCGTCGTCTGGGCCCTGCCGTTCCTCTGGATCGGCCTCTCGATGAGCCTGCGCCGCTGCCTCGACGCGCGCGTGTCGCCCTGGTTCGCGCTCCTCTTCTTCACCCCGCTCCTCAACTGGGCGTTCTTGCTCGTGATGTCCGCGCTGCCCTCGCGTCCGCAGCCGCCCCAGTCGCCGGACGGGCCGCCGCGCCAGCAGGACGCCTGGGTCCGCTCTGCGCTCGCCGCTTCTGTCGTCGGCGCCATCTCCGGCCTCGCCATCACCGCGATGATCACCTTCGGCCTCAAGAACTACGGCATGGCCCTCTTCGTCGGCATGCCCATCGGCACCTGCGCCGTCGCGGGGTGGCTCTTCAACCGGCCTCTCGTGCGCAGCCCGCGCGCCACCGCCACGCTCGGCGCGTTCACCGTGCTGCTCCTCGCCGGCTCGCTGCTGATCTTCGCCGCCGAGGGCGCCATCTGCATCGGCATGGTGCTCCCGCTCGCCCTCCCGCTGGGCGCAGCCGGCGCCATCGTGGGCCGCCACCTCGCCGTCCGGGCCATCCCCATGCGGCCCGCCGCGCTCTTGCTCCTGCTCTTGCCCTTCAGCGCCTGGGCCGAGACGCGCGTACACACGGCGCTCCCCTTGCGCGAAGTCCTCACCGCCGTCGACGTCGCCGCGCCCCCCGAGCGCGTGTGGCCCCACGTGCTCCAATTCGGCGAACTGCCCGCGCCGTCCCCCTTCATCGAACACAGCGGCATCGCCTACCCGCAGCGCGCGCACCTCGACGGCCAGGGCGTCGGCGCCATCCGCTACTGCGAGTTCTCCACCGGCCCCTTCATCGAGCCCATCACCGCCTGGGAGCCCCCCGCGCGCCTCGCCTTCGACGTGCGCGCCCAGCCGCCGCCGATGAAGGAGTGGAGCCCGTACGCGGACCTGCACCCGCCGCACTTCGACGGCACGCTGGAGAGCAAGCGCGGCGAGTTCCGCCTCATCGCGCTGCCGAACGGCCACACGCGCCTGGAGGGCCGCACCTGGTACACGCTCGACATGGGGCCGAGCGCGTACTGGACGGTGTTCACGGACCTCGCGATCCACCGCATCCACGAGCGCGTGCTCGATCACGTGAAGACGCTGTCGGAGCAGTGAACGGCAACTGCAACTGCTTCACAGGAAGGAAACAAGGAAGGGGTTGCGGCCATGCCTCCACGGCCGCTCTCAGCTCCTGCCTCCCTCTTGGGCCCAACTGTCGAAGCAGAGGTCGCGCGTGAGAGAGCCGAAAGCCCTTCCTTCTTTCCTTCCTGTGAAGCTCTTGCCTTCGCCTAGCTGAACGCGTCCATCCCCGTCACCGCGCGGCCCAGCACCAGCGTATGCACATCGTGCGTCCCTTCGTACGTCTTCACCGTCTCCAGGTTCATCGCGTGCCGGATGGGCGGGTGGTCGAGCAGGATCCCGTTCGCGCCCAGCATGTCCCGCGCCACGCGGGCCGTGTCCAACGCCATCGCCACGTTCTGCCGCTTGGCGAAGCTCACCTGCGTCGGCGTCAGCTTGCCCTGCTCCTTCAAGCGGCCAAGCTGCGTGCACACGAGCTGCGCCGTGCCGATGTCCGAGTACATCTGCGCGAGCTTGGCCTGCACCAGTTGGAACGACGCCAGCGGCCGCCCGAACTGCACGCGCGCCTTGGTGTAGTCGCGCGCCGACGCATAGCAGGCCGTGGCCGCGCCCACCGCGCCCCAGGCGATGCCCATGCGCGCCTCGTTCAGGCACTTGAGCGGCGCGCCCAGCCCCTTCGCGCCCGGCAGCATCGCGGAGGCCGGCAGGCGCACCTCGTGGAAGAACAGCTCGCTGCTCTCCGACGCGCGCAGGCTCATCTTGTGCTTGATCTCGCGCGGCTCGAAGCCCGGCATCCCGCGCTCCACCAGGAATCCACGGATGAGCTTGCTGCCCTCGGGCCCCTCCGGATCCGGCCCGCCCGGCTCGATGACCTTGGCCCACACCACCGCGACCTCCGCCGAGAGCCCATTCGTGCTCCAGCGCTTGTGGCCCGAGAGCACGTAGCCGTCGCCGTCCTTCACCGCGCGCGTCTTCATCGACGCCGGATCAGACCCGCTCGTCGGCTCGGTCAGCGCGAAGCAGCCGAGCGCCTCACCCGTGCGCAGCCGCGGCAGCCACTTGTCCTTCTGCGCCTCCGACCCGAAGGTCGCGATGGGCCACATCACCAGCGAACCCTGCACGCTCGCGCACGAGCGGAAGCCCGAATCCGCGCGCTCGAGCTCCTGCAGCACGAGCCCGCACGCCACCGCGCCCAAGCCCGGCCCGCCATGCGTCGTGAGCCACGGCCCGAACGCCCCCGCGCGCCCGATCGCCGCCACGACCTCGCGCGGCAGCACACCCGCCTCATACGCCGGCGCCGCGTGCGGCAGGATCTCCTCGTCGACGATGCGCGCGACGCGGTCCCGCAGCGCGCGCTCAGCGTCGGTGAGGAGCGAGTTGGTGTCTAAGGGATCGAGCTCCGCGTGCACGCTGGGCATGCCGCGAATCTAGCGGAAGGCGCGCGCGAAGGGTTGCCCGCTCGAGCGCCCGGCGTGCCACGGCTACTGCGTGGTCACATCCACGGTCACGTTCGCCGTCTTGCCCGCGGTGAAGTCCGCCTCCACCGTCCCGCGGCCGACCAGCGTGTCCGTCTTGTAGAGCAGCGCATTGAACTTCACGTGCGGATGGTCGCCCGGCCCCTCCACGTACGTCACCGTCTGCGGCAGCGGCGTCGCGGCCGTGAGCGTGAACGTCTTGCGCAGGAGCACCGTGCCGTTCTCGGTGCAGTCCAGGATGAGCTTGTCCGCGTTGGTCGGGATGATGAACGGCCCCTGGATGGTGACCAGGATGGCCGCGTCCTGCTGCTTGCAGCCCGAGAGGCCGAACGCCAGCGCCAACGCGCCCAAAGCCGCGAAACGATTCAGGGTCTTCATGGCAGCGTCACCGTCCCCAGAGTGCCCGACGCCGGCTGCGGCTTGGGCTGCACCGCGATGATGGTACCGACCGCCACCGCGACCACCACCACGCCGATCGGCCCCACGATCTTCCAGTTCTGGTACCAGGGCGGCGGCGGAGGAGGAGGAGGCGGCGGATGCGCCACGTGCCCGCCCTCATCGAGCGCCACGACCACATTGTCCGCGCCACCCACGCCCGCGCCCTCGGCCCGCGTCGCCGAGAGCTGCACGCGGATGGGCTGCGTCGCCGAGCCGTTCGCGTCGAGCACCACGCCGCCCGCGCCCACGGCCTCGAGGTAGTAGCGGATCACGTGCTCGCCATCCGCGGGCACGCCGCCCACGCCGGGCCGCAGATAGACCTCGTACGCATTCGCGCCCGACGCCTCGAGCTGCACCTTCACGAACTGCTCCGGGTCCGTCAGCGCCGCGATCGCCTTCGCGTCCTGCGCGCCGCCCTCGGGCTCGGTCAGGTAGTGCGCGAACACCTGCACGTCTCCGGCCTTCGCGCCCACGAGCCGCGCCTTGAGCCGCAGCGGCCGCCCCGTGCGCACCGTGACGAGCCGGTCGTGCAGGAGCAGCGCCCGCTCCGCCTTGAGCTGCGCCGCCAGCGCCTTCGCGTCCTCGCTCGCGTTCGACAGCGCCGTCCCCTCCGGGTCGACGTGGAACATGCTCACCAGCGCCTCGATCGCCTGCTGACGCCGCTCGGGATTCACGCCCAGCCCGAGGAGCGCCGTGGCCTTGAGCGCCCCGATGTCCGCGATGTGCCGGTTCGTGTTCCCCGGCAGCGTCTCGGCGAGCTGCAGCTCCTCGAGCGCCTGCTCATAGCGCGCCTTGCCGACGAGCGAGCGCGCCTCCTCGAGGTTCTTGTTCTCCGCGCGATACTGCAGCTCAGCCGCGCGCGCCGGCAGGGCCGCGAGGACGGCGAGCGCGAGGCCAATCAGGGCTCTGGGAAGCTGGTTCACGACGCCGGGCTAACACGGGGCCGATGTGGGGAGACATCGGACATTGATCCCATGGGGCCAGGGCGCAGGCCCTCACAGCAGTTGGCTGAGCAGCGTCCGCACCGGAACGACCACTGGATGGCGCACCTTGAAACAGTCAGCGGCCTCGAAGGGCAGGTCGAGCACGGCTTGGAACGCGTGCGGCGCCTTGGTTTGCTTCTGGAAGTGGTCGAGCGCGGGCGAGAGCGCCGTGTCACTCGCTTTCACCTCCACGAGAAACCACGGCCTCCGATCCTTGATGACCACGAAATCGACCTCTCGCTTCTCCTTGTCGCGCAGGTAGCGAAGCTCGAAGTCCCCGAAGCCGAGGTCGGTCCACCCTTCGACCGCCTTCAGCAGATGACAGGCGACCAGCGTCTCGGCGCGCAAGCCCTCATTGGCCACGCCGCTCCAGTCCCGAAGGAACCACTTGGGCTCCTTGCGCAGGGCCTTCGACACATTGGTGAACCACGGGCGCACGAGAAACCCGAAGTGGAGCCGGGTGAGCAAGTCCACCCACCGCTTCACCGTGTCCTGCGCGACGCCGAGATCGCGTCCCAGGCTGGCGTAGACGACCTGCTCGCCGCTGCGGTCGGCGAGCATCGCCATCAAGGTCTCCATGGTGCCGAGGTCCTGCACGCGCGTCACCTCTCGCAGGTCCTCCTTGGCGAGCTGTTCATGTCGGAGCGAGCGCCAACGCCGGGTGAAGCGCAGGTCTCGCCTGAGGAACGGCTCTGGAAATCCACCATGCTCGATGAGCGCGTTCCAATCGTCTGGCGCGATCGCTCGAGGTGCCCGCAGCTCGGCCACTGGGAGCTCCACGTGCAGGCACTCGGCGACCGACCAAGGATGCATTCGATAGAGAAAGTACCGACCCATCAGGCTGTCGCCACCGCGGCGGAACACGTCCAGCCGCGAGCTCCCGGTGACCAGGACGCGCACGCGCTCGCCGTACGTGTCAAAGAAGCCCTTGAGCAAGACCTTCCAGCGCGCGAACTTGTGGAGCTCGTCGAGCACCACCAAGGGGGCCCTCTCGCGTAGGCGATCGAGCCCCAAGCGCCCGGCCAGCGCCCCTGGGCCGGTGAGGATGAGCCTCCGATCGTCGGTGTTGTCGAAGCTCAGGTAGTGCTCGGACAACCCCCGGCAGACGGTCGTCTTTCCGACCTGGCGGGCCCCGCTCACGAAGGCCATCTGCCGGTTGGCGCGGAAGTGATCGGCGAGGATCGCTGAATACAGACGGGGCCGGTCGCGCATGGACCAGAATCTATATCATCCTAGTTTGGTCTGGACCAAACCAGGATGCACACGAGTTTGGCCTTGGGTATCGGCTCTACCGGTTCACGATCCGGATGTGCCACCCCAGCTTCACCAGCCCGCTCAGCACCCGCGGCACCCGGCGCATCAACTGGATGCTCGGCGGCCGCTTCTCCGCCAGCGTGATGGGAATCTCCCGCACGTCCCGCTTCATGCGCCCGGCGCGGATGACGAACTCGCTCGCGAACAGGTCGCGGTCGATGACGCACGCGCGCGCCACGTCGAGCAGACGCTCCCGCTTGAACGCCTTGAGCCCGTGCGTGTCGGTGCCCTTGAACCCGGTGGCGAACCGCAGCAGCAGGTTGATCACGCGCGTGGCGAATCTGCGAAACGGCGGCCGCGCGTCGTTCGCCCCGCGCATGGCCTTGCTGCCCACGATCATGTCCGCGCCCTGCTCCAAGAGCGGCAGCGCGCGCTGGTAGAAGTCGGTGTCGCAGAGGTCGATCTCGTCGCAGAAGACGATGTCGCCCTTGGCGTCGAGGATCCCGGCCTTGAGGGCCTTGCCGTAGTTGGGCTCGTCCGAGTGCAAGAAGCGCACGCGCGGGCGCTCGCTGGACAAGCGTGTGAGGATGTCCAACGTACCGTCCTTGCTGCCGTTTTCGGTCAGCAGGAGCTCGTAGTCCCAGCCCATCGCGTCGAGCTTCTGGGAGAGCTCGGTGGCGGCTTCGCGGACGATCCGGGCCTCGTTGTAGACGGGGATGACGATGCTGTAGCGCAAGCTCTAGGTCCCTTGTTTCGCGATGGGGATCGCGGTCTGCGTCGTGTCGGGCGCGGCGCCGATGGCGGGCAGCGATTCGTACGTGGGCGCGGCCTGGAGCAGCGTGCGCGCGCACTCGAGGCCCGAGAGGAGCGCGTCCTCCATCGAGCTGTACTCCCAGCGGCCGTAGCGTCCGGCGAGCTGGACCTTGGAGCGCGTGAGGTGCTCGATGACGGTCCTGCGCGAGGCCTCGTGGGCGCGGTCGAAGAGCACGTAGGCCGTGGGAATCGTGCGGGCGCGCGCGAGGCGCACCTTGGACTTGTCGATGAGCCTGAGCTCAGACAGCGCGTCGAGCGACTGCGCGATCATCCGCTGCGTGTCGGCCGGGCCCTGGTGCGAGAACTCGAGCGCGAAGCTGCGCGTGCCCTTGGGCGCGAGCCGCGGGTTCACCTCGGAGGGTGAGCCGATGCGGTAGAACGGGAAGCGCCGCTCGGGGAAGTACGCCCAATGGAAGCGCTCGCCGCCGACATCGTCCGCGCCGATCTCGACCACGCTGGTGCTGATCGCGCGCAGCTTCGCGCCGGCCTCTCGCACGTGCGGGGGCGCGTCCGAGATGGCCTTCGCCACCGACGACAAGGGCGCCGTGAGCACGAGGTGCTCGTACGGGATCACCTCGCCGTTCGTGAGCGTCAGGCGGCGGGCCGAGAGGGAGATCGACTGCACGCGCGTCTTGAGGCGGACCTCGCCCGGCAGCGCGGCGACATCCGCGGCCAGCGCGCGCACGAGCGATTCGATGCCGCCCTCGCGGGGGTACCAGAAGCTCGCGTTGTAGCCCGCGCCGGCCTGCGTGAGGCCCAGCGCGCCGCGCAGCACCTCGGACAGGCCGGGCCGCGGGATGAACCGGCCGCCCCACTCGGGAGAGAGCTCGGTGACCGGAATCGTGAAGAGCTTCTCGTTGTACGGAATCAGGAACTTCTCGGCGAAGCCCTTGCCCAGATGGCGCTGGATGAACTCGCCCGCGTGCTCGAGCGGCCGCTCGCGGAGCGCCTTGCCGGATTCGCCCAGCGTGGCCTCGACGAAGCCCTCGATGCACTCGGCGATGGTCTGCGCGGGCAGGCCGTAGAGGTGGTGCTGATAGGGGAACTTCGTCCACACGCCTTCGCTGAAGATCGAGGCCTTGCGCTCGACGGTGAGCAGGTTGTCCTTGAGCCAGCGCTCCTGGATGAGCGCCTTCACCTCGGGCGTGCGGGCGTGGAACCAGTGGCCCGTCCAGTCGAAGTGGAAGCCGTCGACGACGTCCGTGCGGCACAGGCCGCCCACGCGGTCCTCGGCCTCGAGGAGGAGGAAGTCCGAACCCAACGCGCGCGCGCACGACAGGCCCGCGAGGCCGCCGCCGACGATCACCGTTCTGGCAGAGGTGGCCATCCAGCCGCGAGATATCACAGGATTTGAGAAGAGACCTCAGCCGATGAGGTTCCAAGAATTGCCGGACGTTTCGTTGCTGGCGGGTTCGAGGGGGTGCTAGCGTTCGGGCGGCCCTATGTCCGAAGCGCTGGGAAATCTCGAGCATCTCGTCCGCCGGCACCCGGCGGGCACCGCCTTGTTCCGCGAAGGGGACAAGGGCGACAAGATGTACGTCATCCGCACCGGCAAGGTGTCGATCTGGAAGCGCATCGCGGACAGCGAGATCACGCTGGCGGTGCTGGGGCCGGGCGACTTCTTCGGCGAGATGGCGCTGCTCGAGGGCCTGCCGCGGTCGGCGTCGGCCACGGTGATCGAGGAGTCACTGCTCATCGAGGTCGAGCAGGAGACGTTCGAGCACCTCGTGCGCAGCAAGGGCGAGATCGCGGTGCGGCTCATGCGGCGGCTCTCGTCGCGCCTGCGCGAGGCGGACAAGCAGATCCAGGCGCTCATGTCGCGGTCGGGCGGGGCGCGGGCGCTCTCGCTCTTGCGCACTCTGGCCGAGCCGGCGGGGCCGGATGGCACGCGCCTCTTGCCGCCCGGGCTGACCACGGATGTCCTGGCCGCGCGCGTGGGCCTGACCGACGTGGAGTCCGACCAGCTCTAGCGGACGTTCGTGCGCGCGGGGCTGCTCATCCGCACCGAGGCCGGACGGCTGGCGCTGGGCGATGAGGCGCTGCTGAACGACTACCTCCTCTATGTCGAGCTGCAAGAGCAGTACGACCCGATGAACGTGCGGGAGCTGGCCGACATGGCCGGCGTGCCCGAAGAGGAGGCGCACCGCATCGTGCGTCGACTCATCTCTGCCAAGCTGAAGGAGGCGAGCCGGGGGAGCTCCGAGCTCGTGGACACCTACAGCACCTACCTCGCGTTGAAGCAGCGCTTCGAGTATGCGGACTAGCCCATGAAGATCAGCTGCCCAAGCTGCAAGGCCGCCTTCGCCCTGGACGACAACCGCGTCCCGCCGGCGGGCCTCTCCATCAAGTGCCCCAAGTGCAAGACGCCCTTCATCGTGAACCGGCCCAAGCCGGGCGAGGAAGGGAAGATCGTCGAGGGGCGGCTCGCGTCGGGTGCCGTGCCGCTGCCGGGACAGGGCAAGAAGGCCAAGGACGATTCGCCGGCCACGATGATCGAGGCGCGGCCGCCCGCGGGGCCCGCGGTGCCGCTGCCGGGCACGGGGAATGACGCCGAGCCGGATCCGGCGGGCAACACGGTGATGGACTACCGCGTGACGCCGCCGCAGGACGACGCGGTGCCGCTGCCGGGGACGGGTGAGGCCGCGCCGTATGCCTCGCAGCCGCCGCCGAGCCAGAGCGCGGTGCCGCTGCCGGGCACCGGAGAGGCCGCGGACTATCCGCCGCCGTCGCAGCCGCCGCCGGCTGGGGACGCTGTGCCGCTGCCGGGCTCGGGTGATCTGGGGTTGGACCTGGCCGCGCCGCCGCCGCCCACGGCCTCGCCGAGCGCGGTGCCGCTGCCGGGGTCGGGTGATCTCGGGCTGGACCTGGCCGCGCCGGCGCCGGCTGCGCGCAAGGAGGAGCCGGATCCGTTCGCGGGCATCGACATGGGCTCGGACACGATGTCGGACGGTGCCCCGGTCGCGCCGCCTCCGCCCGCGATGCCGTCGTTCGAGGACGACTTTCCGGTGACGCCGGCTGCGCCCGCGGCGCCTCCTCCGGCTGCCGCTGCGCCCGCGGACGATCCGTTCGGGCTCGATCTCCCGCCGCCTCCTGCGCCTCCGCCCGCGGTCCCGGCCGCCGCTGCTGCCGCCAAGGCCGTGCTCCCCGACGATGGCGGGCTCTCCTTCGACTTCGTCGAGGCCCCGCAAGCTCCGCCCGCGGCCTCCCGTCCGCCTCCCACGCTCGCGCCCTCGGCGCCTTCGGCGTCGGCGGGGCCGGAGATGCTGGACTTCGTCGACGACTCCAACGCGCTGCAGCCCAAGGAGAAGGCGCCCCCGAAGGCCGCGCGTCCGCCGCCGATGATGACGCCGGGCGAGTCGAAGCCCGAGAAGGCCCCGGAGCCGAAGTCCGCGCCGGCCGGGTTCGACGATCTGGCTGCCTTCGGTGACGCCTCGCCGCCCGCCGACGAGCCGCCGCCCGCCGACGAGAAGGCCGAGAAGAAGAAGAAGAAGAAGGAAAAGAAGGAGAAGCCGCCGCGCGAGCCTGGCGTGCCCATGGGCGACCGCCTGCGGGCGACGTTCGGGCCCGTGGCAGATCAGCTCGCGGCCCTGCGGCAGAACCCCAAGCGCATCGTCGGGCTGGTGGCGGGCCTGGGCGTGGTGGTGTTCCTCGCGCTCGGCATCCGCGCGGGGCGCCGCGGGCACGGCTACTTCTGGAGCCACAGCTTCACCACTGCCGGCAAGATGGACGCGGCGGCCACCGGCCAGGCGCTCAAGAACGGCAACGCCAAGCTCTCCGAGGGCACGTTCGCGGCCACCCGGTCGGCGCTGGCCATCGGCGCGCAGCTCATCGGCGCCGCGCCCGACGACGAAGAGGCGCGCTCGTTCTTCGTGCTCGCGGCCTCGGAGCTCAAGATCAACTACGGCCAGACCGGCACCGACTGGGACCAGGCCAAGGGCCTCGTCGAGAAGATCAAGGGCACCGGACCCACGGCGATGCGCGCCAAGGGGGCCTTCGCGCTCGCCAACGCCGACTATCCCAAGGCGCGCTCGATCCTCTCGCAGCTCGGCGACGTCGCGGGGGCGGATGCGGTCTCGGTCGCGCTCTACGCCCAGACGCTGGTGAAGGCGAACGAAGTGGCGATGGCCTCACAGGTGCTGGACAACGCCATCAAGCGCGATCCGCAGGTGGCCCTGCTGCTCCAGCGCGGCTTCTTGTCCAAGAAGCGCAACCAGCTCCCGGACGCGGTGGGCTTCTTCCAGAAGGTGCTCGAGAAGGTCCCGCAGCACGGCCGCGCGCTGGTCGAGCTGGCGGACCTGAAGCTGCGCGCCAACGACTACAAGGCCGCCGGCGAGCTGCTCGAGCGGGCGCAGGTCCCGGAGGTGCGCAAGCAGCTCGACGCGGGCGAGGAGGGGCGCGTGGCCATGCTGCGCGGGCGGCTCCTGTCGGCGCAGCACCAGAACAAGGAGGCCGAGCAGGCCTTCCAGCGCGCCATCATCCTCGATCCCAACTCGGGCGAGATCCACGCGGCCGCGGGCGCGTTCCGGCTGGCGCGGCGCGACTACAAGGCGGCCGACAAGGAGTTCAAGGACGCGCTCGACAAGGATCCGAACAACGCCGAGATCCTGGCGCAGGGCGCGCGCGCGAACCTGGGCGTGTCGAACTACGTCGAGGCCGACAAGCGCATCCGCGAGGCGATGCAGAAGGATCCCAACAACCCGCGCTTCATCACCATCAGCGGCCTCGTGGCCTCGGCCATCGGCAAGACCGAGGAGGCGACCAAGGAGTACGAGCGGGCGCTGACCAAGCGGCCTGACTTCGCCGAGGCGCTCCTGGCGCTGGCGCAGGGCTCCCTGGCGGCGGGCGACACGGACAAGGCCAAGGAGCGGCTGGAGCTCGCGGTAAAGGCGCCCGAGGACACCAAGGGGCCGTTCGAGTACGAGTCGATCGGCGCCCTGTACCTCGCGCTGGGCAAGGGAGATCTCGCCAAGGGCGCGTTCGAGCAGGCCCTCAAGCTCGACCCCGAGGATCCGCAGGCGTACGGCGGGCTGGGGCGCGCGCAGGCGGCGCTGGGAGACTTCGACGCGGCCAAGAAGTCGCTCACGGAGGCCCTCACGCGCAACGACGCCGACCCGGCGCTGCACTACGAGTACGGCTCGCTCCTGCGCAAGATGGGCGACCTCGAGGGCGCCGAGAAGGAGCTGACGCAGGCGGTGACGCTCTCGAACAAGGAGCCGAAGTACCAGGCGCGGCTGGGCGCGGTGCAGGTCGAGCGGCAGAAGTTCGCAGAGGCCGAGCCGCACCTGCGCAGCGCGGTGTTGCTCAACGACCGCCTCGGCGAGGGGCACTTCTTCCTCGGACGGTCGCTGGCGGGTCAGCACAAGCTCACCGAGGCCATCGAGGTCTACAAGAAGGCCATCGAGGTCGAGCCGGAGTCGGCGGACAACTTCTACTACCTCGGGCTCGCGTACGAGGCGGGCGCGCAGGTCAACGACGCGGTGGAGGCGTTCACCAAGTCCATCGCCAAGAACCAGAAGAACCCGGACGCCTACGAGCACCTGGGGCAGAACCTCGCGGTCGAGAACCGCTTCGAGGAGGCCGTGGCCGCGTTCCAGAAGGCGGCGCAGCTTGATCCCAAGCGCGCGCGCATCTGGTCCGAGGTGGGCGACGCCATGCAGCAGGCGGGCGACGTCGAGGGCGCGATCTCCAACCTGGTGAAGTCCGTCAAGCAGGACCCGTCGCAGGCGTCGGTGTGGACCAAGCTGGGCGTGGCCTACAAGGACAAGGGCTGCGACGGCTGCAAGACCAAGGCGGTCGAGGCCCTGCGGCGCGCGGTGCAGGTGGACCCGAAGGAGGCGCAGGCCTGGTACGAGCTCGGGTACATGTACAAGGACGACCGGCTGCGCGGGGAGGCGCTGGCGGCCTTCAAGAAGTACCTGGACCTGAAGCCGGACGCGCCGAACGCGGAGACGGTGAAGGACGACGTCTACTACCTGCAGGAAGAGGCGAAGCGGGCGCAGTGACGTGACGGGCGACCTGTTCTCGGTCTCGGTCGATCTGGACGGCCTGGGGTGCTACGCGGCGATCCACGGGCAGGACCCGCGGGCGCTGGACGAGCGGGCCCTGCGCGCGGTGCCGGAGGTGGCGCTGGGGCGGCTGTGCGAGCTGTTCGAGTCGCTGGGCGTGGCGTCGACGCTGTTCGCCATCGGGAGCGAGCTGTCGATCCCGGGCGCGTCGGAGGCGATCGCGCGGGCGGCCAAGGCGGGGCACGAGATCGGCTCGCACAGCTTCGCGCACGACTACGCGCTGTCGCGCAAGAGCCAGGAAGAGATCGAGCAGGACCTGCGCGAGGCGGAGGGCGCGATCACCAGGGCCTGCGGGCAGAGTCCGCGCGGGTTCCGGGCGCCGGGGTACACGCTGTCGAAGGCGCTCTTGGGGGCCGTGCGCGCGCGGGGGTATCTGTACGACAGCTCGCTGCTGCCCTCGCCGCCGTACTACGCGCTGAAGGCGATGATGATGGGGCTGTACGCGCTCAACCGGCGGCCGAGCCGGAGCATCCTGGGCGCGCCGGGGCAGCTCTTCGCGCGGAGAGGTGCGCATGAGCGCGAGGGTGTGCGCGAGCTGCCGGTGTCCACGCTGCCGCTCGTGCGCGGGCCGGTGATCGGCACCGTGGTCCTGGGCGTCGAGCCGGGGACGGCGCTGCGCTTGTCGCGCTGGGCCTTCGCGGCCGCTCGGGGGTCATCGGTGGGGCAATCTGGGAGCAAGATCAAGCACTTCAACCTGGAGCTGCACGGGATCGACGCGCTGGACAAGAGCGATGTGCCGCGGTCGATCGCCGAGGTGCAGCCAGGCGTGGCCGTGCCGGCGGGGGAAAAGCTCAAGCGGCTCAAGGGGTTGCTCGTGGGGCTGCAGGAGCGGGCGCAGGCGGTGACGCTGGAGTCGGCGGCGAGGGCGCTGCTGGGGTGAAATCGTCTGAGACCTGTCGCCGAAATCGTGTGAGACCTGTCGCCGAAATCGTGTGAGACCTGTCGCCAAAATCGTCTGAGACCTGTCGCTGCGCCCTAAGTCGGACCCGCCAATCTACGGTCTGGATCCCAGGGCGCTTTTCCAATAGCCAGTGGGCCTCATGCGCAACGCCGTCTGCCTCGCCGCTGCTCTGTTCGCCGTGCTCGCCGCCTCGCCTGCGTCTGCTGCGAAGCGATCTCGGGTCCACAACCTGCCGCGCTCGCAGGGCGCGCAGGGGCAGGCGTCGCCGTCCCTGCAGGCCGCGTCGTTGCCGCTCGTGTACTACGGCGGGGCCGTGGTCTCGAACCCGCGCGTGT
This sequence comes from Deltaproteobacteria bacterium, assembly GCA_018266095.1. Classification (GTDB taxonomy): domain Bacteria; phylum Myxococcota; class Myxococcia; order Myxococcales; family 40CM-4-68-19; genus CAIWCD01. Next base: position 1,410 of record JAFEBC010000141.1, on the reverse strand, counting down.
ACGTGATCTGGTGGGGCGACCCGGCCAACATCAGCACCAACGTGACCAAGGCCACGGGCGGCATCGAGGACTTCTATCGCGGCGTGCTCGACTCCATCTACGTGGACGGCATGGCGCAGTACCAGACGACGGTGAACGCCAACGGCGGCACCAACAACGGCCAGGCGGGCACTGGTCAGCTCCTGGGCCGCGGCAACTACGCGGGCACGTACACGCTCGATGAGCCCTCGACGGGCACGTTCACCGACACGCAGGTGCAGGAGGCCCTGGAGGCGGCGGTCACGGCGGGCACGCTCCCGGCGGCCACGGCGAACACCATCTACGCCATCTACTTCCCCTCGGCGGTCACGGTGGAGTTCAGCAGCGCGCAGAGCGACAAGAGCTGCTTCGGCTTCGGCGGGTACCACGACGAGACGGTGTCGCAGAAGCTCGTCTACATCGTCATCCCCGACTGCGGCGACGGCGCGTCGGGCTTTCAGTACGTGAGCGCGCACGAGCTGGGCGAGGCGATGACGGACCGCAAGCCGACGCCGGGCTCGAACCCGGACTATCCGCAGGCGTGGAACGACTCGCAGGGGTACGAGATCGCGGACAAGTGCGACAGCGCGTCGACCGCCTCGGTGGCCACGGCGACGGGGACGTTCTCGGTGGAGAAGCTGTACGACAACCGCGGAACCACCTCGACCTGCGCCACGGCCTCGCACGCGGCGACGGACTTCAACGTGCAGTTCGTGCCGAACGCGCTCTCGATGACGGCGGGCTCGACGCAGACGGTGACGGTGAAGACCACCACGTGGAGCGGCTCGGCGCAGGCGCTGACGCTCTCGAAGTCGGCGCCCGCGGGCGTGCACGCCACCTTGGCCACGACGGCGAGCTCGGGTGACTCGCTGACGATGACGATCACCACGGACGCGAACGCGGCGGTGTCGGACGGGCAGGTCATCGTCAACGCGTTCAACACGGCGAACCTCGGGCACACGGCGGCGCTGCTCATCCAGGTGACCAGCGCGGCCGATGGCGGCTCGGCGGACGCGGGCACGGGCGACGCGGGCACGGCGGATGCGGGCACGGATGGCGGCACGGTGCTGGACGGCGGCTCGGATGGGGGGGCGATCGATGGCGGCGGTGCACCGGACGCGGGTTCGGTGGACGGCGGCGCGGCTCCCGACGCAGGCTCGACGGACGGCGGCGGCGCTCCCGACGCGGGTTCGACGGACGGCGGCGGCGCTCCCGATGCGGGCTCGACGGACGGCGGCGGCGCTCCAGATGCGGGCTCGGCGGCCGGCGGCGGCCGCCCTGCGATGCCCGCGCAGGACCACGGCTTCATGTACGGGTGGAGCTTCTACGACCCGGACGGCCACCACTGGGAGCCCATGTGGATGGACCCCGCGGCCGCGGCGTGAGTCCCCG
>JAFEBC010000140.1 GCA_018266095.1 Deltaproteobacteria bacterium | reverse complement strand
GGGGCGGAGCTGCTCACGCAGGGTCAGCCCGGGAGCGGCCTGTGCGTGCTGTTGCGCGGCCGCTGCAGCGCGACGCACACGGCGCCGAGCGGCAACACGCTGGAGGCCACGCCGCTGCGCGAGGGCGATGTGTTCGGCGAGATCTCGCTGTTGTTCGACACGCCCTGCACGGCCACCGTGCGCGCGGACACCGCGGTGGAGGTGCTGGAGCTGCCGCGCGACGCGTTCAACGAGCTCGTGCTGCCGCACCCGAGCGTGCGCAAGCAGTTGTCTGAGCTGGCCACCGAGCGGCTGGTGCGGACGCGCGCGATGCTGAACGCCGCGGGCGAGTGGGTGTCGAACTCGCTGGTGTAGCAAGCCTCATTTCATGCGAGGCTTGCCCCGTGAAGCGCAAGAGCGCCGCCTGGTTCGATCCGACGACGTGGGATCTCGATGCGCTGCGCGCGCAGTTCGCGGCGGGCGCGCCCTTCCCTCACCTGATCCTCGACGATCTGCTCCCCGCGAAGCGCACGCAGGAGCTGATGAAGAGCTTCCAGCGCGAGCCGATCTTCCCGCACGACGACGAGCTCTACGCGCACCTCGCGAGCCTGACCACGCCGCAGGATCCGCCGCTGCGCGCGTTCCACGAGGTGCTCACGAGCCAGCCCGTGATCAAGGCGCTGGCGCAGATCACCGGCCGGCCGCTCGTGCGCGGTGACGGCCGCTCGTACGCGTACACCGCGGGCCACTATCTGTTGCCGCACACCGATCGCAACCCGATGGATCCGCGCGCGGTGGCCTTCATCTACTACGTGGGCACGCTCGGCAAGCTCTCGGGCGGCGACCTCGAGCTCTATGACTGCGAGGAGAAGGATGGCTACCTCGCGCGCGCGACGCCCAAGAAGCGCATCGCGCCCAAGCCGAATCGCCTGGTGATCTTCAACGTGAGCACCACCTCGCTGCATCAGGTGCGCGAGATCACCAAGGGCACGCGCTTCTCCGTGGCCGGATGGTTCTACGAATGAGCTGGCTCTCGCCGCCCTTCGATCGCGAGCTGTTCGCGCTGGCGCTGCGCAAGCCCTTCGGGGCCGCGCGCGTGTTGCCGTCGATCATCCTGCCGGGAGCTGTCGATCCGATGTCCGCGCAGAAGCTGCGCGCGCTGGCCGAGCCGCATCTGCGGCCGTTCGAGCTCGCGGATCAAGGCCGCTACAGCTTCGACGACAAGGTCCCGGATGGCGAGCTGCTCAAGGAGCTCACCATCTTCGCGCAGCTCGTGACCGATCGGCCGCTGCGCGTGGCGCACGCGTGCACCCTGCTCTTCCGCAAGGGCGACTACACGCTGCGCCTCGAGGATTGGCGCGTGCGGCGGCCGCAGGAATCGCTCTGGTACGAGCTCAACCTCGATCTCTCCCCGAGCCCCTGCGACGACGCGCAGACCGTGTTCAGCATCAGCCCCTCCGATCACGTCCTCCTGCAGCCGGACCCGGGTCAGCTCTCGCTGGTGCAGCGCACGCAGAACACCACGCGCTTCACGCACTACCTCACGCACCGGATGCGCAAGCGCAGCCTCGTGCAGGTGCGCCTCGCGCTGGTGCCCGCGGTGACGTAGGGCACCTGGCTGTTCCCGAACGCTCGATTCCGTGCGAGCGTGTGCAGTCTTCCATCTCTCCAGGAACGAGCCCATGCGCATCCTCGAGCAGCGCGTCTACCGCGGCCCCTCGCTGTACGCCCACTTTCCGGTCATGCGGCTGACCGTCGATCTCGGCGCCTTGGAGCAGTGGCCGTCGGCGAAGATCAGCGGCTTCAATGATCGCCTGCTCTCCGCGCTGCCGAGCCTGCAGCAGCACACCTGCTCCGTGGGCCGCGAGGGCGGCTTCATCACCCGCCTCACCGAGGGCGAAGGCACCTGGCTCGGGCACGTGTTCGAGCACGTGGCCATCGAGCTGCAGCAGCTCACCGGCGCGAAGGTCACCTTCGGCAAGACGCGCGGCGCGGGCACGGACGGCGACGGCACGTACCACGTGGTGTTCGAGTACGAAGAGGAGCGCGTGGGCGAGGCCGCGGCGGATCTGGGCCTGAAGCTGTTGCACGCGATCCTCCCGCCCGAGCTGCGTCCCGCCGAGGCGCGCGTCGAGGGCTTCGATTTCCAGAAGGAGCTGCGCGAGCTCATCGACTTCGCGCAGAAGCGTCAGCTCGGTCCGTCGACGTCGTCGCTCGTGCGCGCGGCCGAGGCGCGCGACATCCCATGGATGCGGCTCAACGACTACTCGCTCGTGCAGTTCGGCCACGGCAAGTACCAGAAGCGCATCCAAGCCACGGTCACCAGCGAGACGCGGCACATCGCGGTGGAGATCGCGAGCGACAAGGAGGAGACGAACAAGATCCTGAGCGACCTGGGTCTGCCGGTGCCGCAGCAGCGCACGGTGCGCAGCGCGGAGCAGGCGGTGCGCGCGGCGGAGCGCCTCAAGTACCCGGTGGTGGTGAAGCCGCTCGACGCCAACCACGGCCGCGGCGTGTCGCTCGATCT
>JAFEBC010000013.1 GCA_018266095.1 Deltaproteobacteria bacterium | reverse complement strand
GCTTCCGCGGGCCATGCAGCCGCGGTCGAAGACGAGCCGCGGGCGGCGCTGGCGCTCAGCTCGATGCCGCTCATCCAGGACGAGCGCGGCGTGCGTCTGGCGCGCGAGACCGAAGACTAGCCAGCCATGCGCCTGCTCGACTCGCGACGGCTGGCTGGGCCGAACCTGCACACGCGCCGCGCGGGCGCCGTGGCCGAGGTTGCGTTCGAGGAAGGCGAGGATCCGCAGCGCGCGATCGCGCTCTGGGAAGAGGAGGTGCGCGACCTGGCGCAGCGGCTGGAGCTCGCGCTGGTGAATCCGTCGGTGCGGAGGTTCACCAATGGCGCGGCGCTGGCCTTCGAGGCTCCGCTCGATGTGCTGATGGTGGCGAGCGACGTGAACGACGCGGCGATCGAGCGCGCGACGAAGCGGCTGCGCAATGAGACCACGCTCGACGAGCCGATGCTGAGCGAGCTGCGCACCAAGCGCGACGAGCAGCGGCGGCCGGTGCTGGTCGCGCTGGCGCAGGAGGCGGCGCGGCGCGAGGTGCCGCTGTTGTGGGACGACGAGACGCTGTCCCTGGGCACCGGCAAGGGCTCGCGCTCGTTTGCGCTGGACGCGCTGCCGGACGCGGCGGCGATCGAGTGGGGATCGTTCGCGCGCATCCCGGTCGCGCTGATCACGGGCACCAATGGCAAGAGCACTTCGGCGCGCTTGCTCGCGCGCGTCGTGAAGACGGCGGGCAAGCACGTGGGGCTCGCGTCGACGGACTTCGTGGCGGTCGATGAGCAGGTGATCGAGCGCGGCGACTACACGGGCCCCGGAGCGGCGCGGCTCGTGCTGCGGCGCGAGGACGTCGAGGTGGCCGTGCTGGAGACGGCGCGCGGCGGGATCCTGCGGCGCGGGCTCGCCATCGATCGCGCGGACGCGGCGCTGATCACCAACGTGGCCGACGATCACCTGGGCGAGTACGGGATCGATTCGGTCGAGCAGTTGGCGCGCGCGAAGGCGGTTGTGGGGACGATCGTGAAGCCTGCGGGGCGCGTGGTGTTGAACGCAGACGACGCGCAGTTGGTGAAGCTGTCGATCGAAGCGCCGGGCACGTTCTCGGCGCCGCTGACGTGGTTCGCGCTCGAGCCGCGCAATGAACACGTGCAGCGGCACGCGCGAATGGGCGGCGACACGTGGAGCGTGATCGATGGCGCGCTGGCGTCGCGTACGGGCGAGGGCCCGTGGACTGCGCTCGTCCGCGTGGATGAAGTTCCGCTGACCTGGGGCGGCGCAGCCACGTACAACCTCGCCAACGCGCTCGGCGTGGCGGCCCTGGCGACCGCGCTGGGCCTGCCTCGGGACGCGATCGCGCGCGGGCTCAGGAGCTTCAAGAGCTCGCACGAGGACAACCCGGGCCGCGGCAATCTGGTCGACTCGCAGGGCGTGTTCGTGCTGCTCGACTTCGGGCACAACGCGCACGGCATCGCGCAGGTGGGCAAGCTGGTGCAGGCGCTGCGCGCGGGGCGCACGGGGCTCCCGCACGCGACTGGCGCGCTCACGGTGCTCGCGGCCTGCGCGGGCGACCGGTCGGACCGCAACCTGGGCGACATCGCGGATGAGCTCATCGCCATGAGGCCTGCGCGCGTGCTCGTGCGCGATCTGCCGGACTATCTGCGCGGCCGGAAGCCCGGCGAGGTGCCGGCGATCCTGGCGCGGCTGCTCCACGAGCGCGGTCTGCCGCACGAGGCGATCGAGCAGCACGAGAGCGAGCTCGCTTCGCTGAAGTCGGCGCTGAGCCGCTCCCAGCCGGGGGATCTCGTGGTGGCGCTGGTGCACCTCGAGGACCAGGACGTTCAGACGTTGCTCGCCGAGCGCGGTTCGCGCAGCATCGCCTGAAGGGGCCATGAGCGACACCACCATCCCGCGCGCGCGGCGCACCATCGCAGAACGCTACGAGCTGCTCGACGTGCTCGGCAGCGGAGGCATGGGCCGCGTGTGGCACGCGTACGACACGCGGCTCAAGCGCGACGTGGCCATCAAGACGCTCAACGCGGTCGGCGCGAAGGCCACCTCCAAGCTGGTGCAGGAGGCGCAAGCGCAGGCGCGCGTCGAGCATCCGCACGTGTGCCGCATCTACGAGGTCGGCTGGGACGAGCTGGGCGAGCCGTTCATCGTCATGCAGCTCATCTCGGGCAAGACGCTGTCGGATGTCGCGCAGACGCTCTCGCTCGAGCAGCGCGTCAAGGCGGTGAAGAACATCTCCGAGGCCGTGCACGAGGCCAACCGCAACGGTGTCATCCACCGCGATCTCAAGCCCTCGAACGTGCTGATGGAGCCGCAGCCCGAGGGCGGGTTCAAGGCATGCGTGACCGACTTCGGCCTCGCGCGCGAGGCCACCGATTCGCTGGAGACGCGCACGGGCTCGGTGGTGGGCACGCCGCAGTACATGGCGCCCGAGCAGGCGCGCGGCGAGACCTCGCTCATCGATCGCCGCACCGACGTGTACGGCCTGGGCGCGATGCTCTACGAGGTGCTCTCGGGGATGATGCCGTTCGAGGGCAACGCGTACGACATCCTGAACCAGGTGCTGGCGGGCTCGCCCATCCCGATCCTCAAGCGTCAGCCGGCGCTCCCGCGCGACCTCGCGGTGATCGTGGGCAAGTGCATGGAGCGGGATCAGCGGCGCCGCTACGACTCCGCGCGCGCACTCGCGGACGACTTGCAGCGTTGGCTCGACGGCGCGGCCATCCTCGCGCGGCCGCCGAGCCTGACGTACCGGCTGCGGCGCTTCGTGGGCCGGCATCCCATCGCCATCGCGGTGCCGCTGGTGCTGCTGCTGCTCGGCGGCCTGGCGCAGGCGACGTTCTGGCGCACGCGCAGCAAGGCCCGCGAGGTGGCCGCGCGCTTCGGGCAGGACGTGAAGGAGATCGAGGGCGCGATGAGCCTCGCGCTCATCCTGCCGCTGCACGACACCACCGCGGAGGAGAACAAGGTGCGCACGCGCATGGCGCGCCTGGATCGCGAGATGTTGCTCCTGGGCCGCGAAGGCCTGGGCCCGGGCAACTACGCGCTGGGCCGCGGCTACCTGGCGCTGGGAGAGACCGAGCGCGCGCGCGACGCCTTCCAGAAGGCCTGGGACGCGGGCTACACCACGCCGGAGACGGCCACGGGCCTGGGCCGCGCGCTGGTGGACCTCTACGAGACCGCGCTGCGCGACAACGCGCGCCTCGAGGATCCGGCGCTGCGGCAGCGCAAGAAGAAGGAGCTGATGAAGAGCCTGCGCGAGCCAGCGATGGCGGCGCTGCGCGAGGGCGCGGGCGCGACCACCGAGCCGGCCGAATATGTCGAGGCGCTGCTGCGCTTCTGCGATGAGGATCTCGACGGCGCCGAGGCGATGGCGAAGGAGGCCATCTTGCGCGCGCCCTGGTTGTATGAGGGGAGGCTCCTGCTCGGCCGCATCGCTCGTGAGCGCGGTCAGCGCAAGCGCGCCGCGGGCGACGAGGCGGGCGCCGACGCCGAGTTCCGTGAAGCACAGGAGCCGCTGGAGATCGCCGTGCAGATCGGGCGCAGCGATCCGCGCGCGTGGAGCGAGCTGTGCGGCCTGTGGATGGACGTGGTCGCGCAGCCCTCGTACCGCTCGGCGGAGGCGCCGCAGGAGATGTTCACGGCGTGCCACAACGCGGTCACCGCGGCGCCCAACCGCGTGAACTCGTGGGTGCAGCTCGCGGGCGCGCACCGGACCTGGGCCGAAGCGCTGCAGCGCGTGGGCAAGCCCGAGGAGGCCGACGAGCTCGTGAGCGCGGGCCAGGACGCCAAGCACGCGCTCGCGCTCGATCCGCAGTCGGCGGCGGCGCACCTCGTGCGCGGCTTGGCGCTGCACCGTCTGTCGCGCATCGAAGACCAGGAAGGCCGCGATCCGGGGCCTGCGCTGGAGAAGTCGATCGACGAGCTGCAGCGCGCGTTCGAGCTCGAGCCGGAGAACGTCCAGCTCGCCAGCCAGCTCGGCACGGCGATGGGCGAGCGCGCGCAGAACCTCTTCGACCAGGCGCGCGACCCGACCGGCTCGCTCGAGCGCGCCGCGCAGCTCCTCACGCGGGCCTTCGCGATGGATCCGCTCTATCTGGTGCCGCAGGCCGACCTCGGCCGGGTGCGGCAGCTCCAGGCGCGATGGCAGGCCGAGCGCGGCGTGGATCCGCTGGCCGCGCTGGACGACGCACAGAGGGCCTGGCGGCAAGCCGGCCTCTCCGAGACCTCCACGCAGATCGGCCTCGCGCGCACCGACCTGCAACGGGCGGAGTGGCAGCTCGAGGTGGGCGCCGACGCGACGGCGACGTTCACCGAGGCGGCGGATCTCCTGGGACGCCTCACGGGCGCGGGCCGGGCGGGCGAGGTGGCCATCGACGTGGCGCGGCTGCATTGGCTGCGCGCACGCCAGGAGCAGCTCTCGGGGCGCGACCCGACGAAGGAGATCACCGAGGCCCGCGCGGCGATGGAGACCTCGCCGCGCTCGGGTCCGCTGGCGCGGCAGGCGCTGCTCCTGTCGGCGCGCCTCGACCTGCTGGCGGCGCGCGCGCTGGCGACCAGGAAGGCGACCGGCGCGGAGCAGCTCCTCGACCACGGCGTGTCGAGCGTGGAGCTGGCGCTCGAGGGATGGCGCGCGCCAGGCCGTGCGCTCCTCTTGAAGGGCGAGCTCGAGCTGCAGCGCGCGCGGGTGCTGGCCCAGCGCAAGCTCTTGGCGGGCGAGTGGTTCCTGCGGGCCGCGCACACGCTCGACCGCGCGCTGCCGGACGACGCGCCGCGGGTCATCCTGACGCGAGGCCGGCTGCACCTGTGGAAGGCCGAGTGGCTGCGCGCCGAGGGCTTCCCCGTCGGCGACGAGCTCAAGGGTGCGCGGCGGGCCCTCGACGCGGCCAAGGAGCGCGGCCAGCAGCTCGTGGACTGGAGCGCGCTCTTCGCCGAGTGCGCGGCCTTGGAGAAGCAGCCGTGACGCGGCCGTGACAGGTTGCCTGCGATCGTGGACGCCGTCGCGCGCCCAAGAACGTGCATTGTGGTCCGCCGACGGATACAGGTGAGGGAATGTCTTCGCTGTCCACAGACATGCTCGGCCCGCGCATGCAGGAGCTCCTCTCGGCGCGCTTCGTCATCGTCACGGGGAAGGGCGGCACGGGGAAGACCACGCTGGCGGCGGCGCTGGCGCAGGTGGCGGCGTCCTTGGGCAAGCGCGTGCTGCTCGCGGAGGTCGGTCCGGAGCCCGAGGCCCGCTCTCCGCTGCGCGCGGCGCTCGGCGAGGAGGGACAGGCCGGCAGCATCGAGCCAGTGCCTGCCGGGCCGAATCTGTGGACCGTGCTGCTCACGCCGGAGGCTGGTCACCGGGCGTTCCTGCGCGACGTGTTGCCGCTCGGCTTTCTCGCCGACCGCGCCATGAAGGCCGAGCCGCTGCGCCGCTTCCTCTCCGCGGCGCCGGCCTTCGCCGAGCTGGGCATCCTCTACCGCGGGCTCCAGCTCGTGCGCGCCGAGCAGAAGAAGCACGTGCCGCTCTACGATCTCGTGGTGCTGGACGCGCCCGCCACGGGTCACGCCCTGGCCTTCGCGTCGCTGCCGCAGGTGCTCCTGCGCATCATCCCCGGGGGTCCGATCGGCCGCGCCGCACGGGAAGGGATCGCGCTGCTCCACGATCCCAAGCACACGCGCGCCGTCGTCACCACGCTGCCTGAATCGCTGCCGGTGACCGAGGCGCTGGAGCTGGCCAAGGGCCTCGCGCAGAGCAACCTCACCGTGCACGGCGTGGTGGCGAACCTCGTGCCGCACGATCCCTTCACGCCCGCCGAGCGCTCGGCCCTCTCAAACTGGACGCGCACGCTGCCGATGTTGGGCGCGCGCACGCTGCAGCGGCTCGAGCGCGCACGCGCGGCCCTCGCGCGGCTGGAGGCGGCCGTGGGCAGCGTGCTCATGGTCCCCGAGCGCGAGACGCGCGGCCGCGAGCTGGTCTCGGCGATCGCGCACGATCTGGCCCAGGCGCGATGAGCACGTCCCCGGATCCGTCGAGCGATCGTCTCGCTGCGCTCCTGCGCGACAAGCGCGTGATCGTGCTCTGCGGCGCGGGCGGCGTGGGCAAGACCACCACCTCGGCCGCGCTGGCCTTGGCCGCGGCGGATCGCGGACGCCGCGTGCTGGTGCTCACGGTCGACCCCGCGCGCCGCCTGGCCGAAGCCCTCGGCATCCCGCCGCACGCAGACGCGCCCACCCGCGTTCCGGAGGAGCTCCTGCGCAAAGCGGGCGTGCGTCCCGGCGGCGCGCTCGACGCGTGGATGCTCGACCCGCGCATCGTGTTCGAGAACCTGGTGAAGAAGCTCGCTCCGCCCGAGAAGGCCAAGGCCATCCTCGACACGCGCCTCTATCGCCACCTGACGGAGCTCGTCGCGGGCATGCAGGAGTACACGGCCGCCGAGGCGCTGCACACCTTCGCCGAGAACCAAGCCTACGATCTGATCGTCCTCGACACGCCTCCTTCGCGCAACGCGCTCGACTTCCTCGACGCGCCCGGACGGCTCTCGCGCTTCCTCGACGAGGGCATCGTGCAGATGTTCCTCCCGCGCGAGGGCGGCGGCCTGTTGCGTCGCGCGGGCCGCCTCGTGTCGAGCGTGTTCGTGCGCATGTTCGGCGAGACGTTCGTGCAGGAGTTGCAGATCTTCCTGGGCGCCTTCAGCGGCATGTTCAGCGCCATCCGCGCGCACACCGAGGGCGTCCGCGCGCTGCTCGGCTCCGATCAGGCCGCGTTCCTCCTGGTGAGCTCGCCGGAGACCGCCGCGCTGCACGAGGCGCACTTCTTCCGCACGCAGATCGAAGGCCGCGCCCTGCCCTTCAAGGGCTTCGTGCTCAACCGCTCGCACGCGCGCGCCGCCACGCTGCCGCACCCGTCCGAGCTCACGCACGACGCAGAGGTCTCGCAGGCCTCGCTCGACAAGCTGAAGCCGCTCGCGGATCGCGAACGCTCGCAGGCCATCGCCGACGCGCAGGTGCTGGACGAGCTGCGATCACGCGCGGGCGCGCATGGCCTCGCCGTGGCCGCGCCGCACCTGGGCGACGCCGTCGAGGACCTCTCCGGTCTGCACCAGCTCGCGCAGGGACTGCTCCCCGAGCGCCCGTCCGTGTAGAGTCCTTCGTCGGACCTTCAACAACACGCCGGAACCCACCTCGGAGCCCCACATGAAGACGCTCGTCGCTGCCCTGCTGCTCGCCCTCGCCCTGCCCGCCGCCGCCAAGGAGCTGCACGGCGTGAACTCGCCCGAGACGCTCAAGGTCGGCGACAAGGAGCTGAAGCTGAACGGCATGGGCCTGCGCAAGAAGGCGATCTTCAAGGTGTACGTCGCGAGCCTCTACCTCGAGAACACCACCAAGGACGCGAACGCGATCCTCGCCGCCGACAGCATGCGCCGCGTGGAGATGGCGATGCTGCGCGACCTGGCGAAGGAGAAGATCATCGACGCCATCAAGGAGGGCTTCGAGAAGAGCGCGGGCGCGAACATGCCCAAGCTGCAGGCGCGCCTGGACAAGTTCGTCGCCGGCATCCGCGATCTCAAGGAAGGCGAGAAGCTCTCGATCACGTACGCGCCCGGCAAGGGCACGAGCATCCAGACCGCGGACGGCAAGGATCTCGAGCCCATCGAGGGCAAGGACTTCGCGGATTCGCTCTTCTCGGTGTGGCTGGGCAAGGAGCCGGTGAGCGAGGGGCTGAAGAACGGCATGCTCGGCATCGAGGACTAGGAGCTTCGGTGCGCGATCGGGCTGGATTGCACGCCCGATCACTCACCGCAGAGGCGCTGAAGCGCAGAATCTTGAGGCTCAGATCTTCTCCGTTTCGGCGTCTCTGCGGTGAATCTCCGCGCGAGCACGACCGGCACGATCTTGGAGCGGCACGGGTTCTGCTAAGTCCAAGCCGCAACCCGTTGCTTCGGAGGCCTTCGTGCGCTCTCCCGTCGCGTTTTCGCTCCTAGCCGTCGCGTCCGTGGGATGCGCCGGCATGCAGGTCCGCCACGATCCCGCTGCCGACACCGCGGCGATCATGGAGGCCGACAAGCAGTTCGACCTCGACACCGCCGCCAAGGGCATCGACGGCTGGCTCCCGTGGTTCGAGGAGAACGTGGCCACCTGGACGCGCGCGGGCCTCGTGCACGGCCGCGATCACTACAAGGACAACGTCGGCAAATTGCTTGCCGGTGGCAACCAATTGCGCTGGGTGCCCGTCTACGGCGAGGTCACAGGCGATCTCGGCTTCACCACCGGCACCTGGAAGATCCTCGGCAAGGACGCGCAGGGCCAGGAGCAGAAGTTTGGCAGCGGCAAGTACTTCACCGTCTGGCGCCGCCAGG